>DQAM01000477.1 GCA_003523545.1 Dysgonomonas sp. | reverse complement strand
CTTCCGATCTCATGGAGAATAATAATGAGGAGTCAATATTTGCGCGTCAATACGGGCCCAATAAAGGGTCTAGCATCGAAGGCCGTATGGGACCTGTAAAAGTAGGAAATGTTACGGCTGCATGGGGTAACTTCCAGCCGACACAAGACCTCGTAGACGAGTTCTCTATGGAAAATGGAAAAGCAATCTATGAAGATGGCTCCGGTTATGACCCTAACAATCCGTATGTCGGCCGTGAAAAAAGATTTTATCAGACTATTATTTATGATAATTCGACCTGGCACGGCGAACTTATCACAACGAGAGTAGGTGGAAATAATGCAATTAATAAAGGGTATTCGAGCGACAATACTCATACAGGCTATTATGCACGTAAAAGATTGAACGAAGATAAAGAACCGACTGCTTATCACGACGGAAAGTCGTATCAGAATTACATCATTTATCGTTATGCGGAAATATTATTGAGCTATGCTGAAGCCGAAAATGAAGTAAATGGTCCTACCCAGGACGTACTGAATGCAGTGGATGCTGTGAGAACCAGAAGTGGAAATCTTCCGGGTGTGAAGGATACTTATGGCACGGTGAGCAAAGAGCAGATGCGTGATATTATACATCGTGAACGGAGAGTCGAATTAGCATTCGAAGATAAACGCTGGTGGGATATCCTGAGATGGAAGATAGCTGAAAAAATGCCTGACGGAAGCGCGGGTGTTATGAACAGGCCGTTGCGTGGAATGGAAATTACTGAGAACGGAGACGGCAGTTTAAAATATACTATAATCGAGTTAAGAAACAGATTGTTCTTACCCAAAATGTATCTGATGCCTATTCCTCAGAGCGTGATTGACCGTAATAGCGAAATTGCAAAACAAAGCGGAGGTCCGGACAATTGGACAAATGGACAGAATCCAGGCTATTAATCTATAATTAAGCGGGTCGATGTGAAGATTAAAAATAATACTTTACCTTTACATTGACCTGTTTTTTATATACCATAAAATATTATGAAAAGAAATTCATTTCGATTTACGTTAATTTTGTTAGGCCTGTTATGTTATTGTACACATAGCATGTCGCAGGACTTCAATCCGAAAAAATTGTATCAGATTGTCAGTTCTTCGGGATTGCTCGTCGATAATAAAATGAGTGATAGGAACGGAGATAAAATCTACTTATCCCAGAAACAAAAGGACAATAAGGGACAACTGTGGAAAATAACTAAACAATCAAGTGGTTTTTATACCATTGAGAATCCTTTTGTAAAGAAGAGTTTAGATACAGGAGGTAATAACTCCGGTTATGGTAACGAACTGATGCAATGGGATGCCGGTATTTCCAATCCGAATCAGCATTGGGAAATTACGACGACCGGTATGGGTAGTTATATTTTAACTCAGCGCAATAGTAAAATGAACCTGGCTGTGAGTGGAGAAGAATCTGCAGGGGCGAGGATTTCCCAGATTCCGAACTCGTCTCAACACTGGACTATTGTGGAAACATCCATAAATGCTCCGGTAGAAAAAATTGTCAGGGGAGCCGAATGGGAAAACGAATTGATTTTTGCCGTAAATAAGGAAAAAGGTCATAATACTTATGTCGTATATCCTACTGTAGCCAGTCTCAAGGCAGATAAGTATTTCGAGACCCCTTGGATAAAACCTGTGTCCGAATATTATCAGTCGCTGGATGGTTTATGGAAGTTCAATTGGGTGAAACAACCATCTGAACGCCCTGTTAATTTTTACAAGGAGAATTATGATGTTTCATCCTGGAAGGATATAGAAGTTCCATCCAGCTGGGAATCTTTAGGATATGGAACAATGCTCTATACTAATATCAGGTATCCGTTCAAAAAGAATCCTCCTCTGATACAAACTGTACCAGGTTATACTATCGAAAAGGAACCTAATCCTGTCGGTTCTTACCGTAAAGATTTTACAATCCCCGAAAATTGGGATGGGAAACAGATATTCCTCCATTTTAATGGAGTTTATAGCGGGATGTATCTTTGGGTGAACGGTAAAAAAATCGGCTATAGTCAAGGTGCAAATAATGATGCCGAATTTGATGTGACAAGCTATGTAAAACCCGGTAAGAATGTACTTGCCGTAGAAGTTTACAAATGGACGGATGGCAGTTATATCGAAGACCAGGACATGTTCCGTTTCGGAGGTATCCATCGTAGTGTTTATCTGTATGCAACGCCTAAAATTCATGTGAAGGATTATTTCCTTAAATCGGAATTCGACGGAGATAATTTCAGTTCCGCGAAATTTAAGGTTGAAGCGACTGTTCAAAATTATGATAAACGAAATTCTGTTCCTGCTAAGCTAGACGTAACCTTGCTTGATGCCGATGGAAAAACTGTCTCTAATCTTTCTCACGATATTCCACAATTGGGAGGAAATAAAGATTCTAAAATAGTTTTAGAGGCTTCTGTTTCAAAACCCCTTTTATGGTCAGCGGAAACTCCTAATCTTTATAGTGTTGTCTTGTCATTGAAAGATAAGCAGGGAAATGAGTTGGAGGCTATGTCATCCAAATTTGGTTTCCGGAAAATAGAGATTAAAAATAAGCGGGTGTATGTTAATAACGAACAGGTTTTCTTTAAAGGAGTCAACAGGCACGATACGCATCCTAAGTACGGAAAAACTGTAACTACAGACCTGATGCTGAAAGACGTCATCATGATGAAACAACATAATGTCAACACCATCCGTACCAGTCATTATCCCAATAATCCCGAGATGTACGCTATGTTTGACTATTATGGGTTGTACGTCATGGACGAAGCTGATTTGGAAAATCACGGTGATGGTTCCATCAGCGATAAACCGACATGGGAAGGTGCCTATGTGGACAGGATAGAACGCGTTATAGAACGGGATAAAAACCACCCTTCGATTATATTCTGGTCGCTCGGTAATGAAGCGGGTGGCGGAGAAAATTTTTGGGCCATGCGTAAACGGGTGAAGGAAATGGACCCGTCCAGACCGATACATTACGAAGGAAAGAACGAAGTGGCAGATATCGATTCACATATGTATCCATCTTTGAGCAGGATGGCCGGTTTTGACCAGATGAAATCCGATAAACCCTATTTCCTTTGTGAGTATGTACACTCGATGGGAAATGCTATGGGTAATCTGGCTGAATATTGGGAATATATCGAGGAAAATTCGCAACGCATGATTGGTGCTTGTGTCTGGGACTGGGTAGATCAGGGTCATAATAAAATAGGTGAACCGGATAATCATTACTATTATGGTGGAGATTTCGGAGATGTACCTAATGATGCAGACTTTGCATGTAATGGACTGACAACACCGGACAGAAGGATAACTGCCAAACTTATAGAGTTGAAGAAAATATACCAGTACATTAAATTCAAACCGGTTGCCTTATCCGGAGGAAAAGTGGAGATAGAAAACAAATACGATTTTCTGAATCTGAATGAATTTGATATATCCTGGCAGATTATAAGGGACGGTGTGCCTGTTGAATCCGGGAATTTGCCGGAACTGAATTTAGCTCCTAATAAAAAAGAGGTAATACAAATTCCGTTTAAGCGTAATTATGATGCAGGAAAAGAATACTTCCTGAATATATCCGCTACACTTAAAAAGAAAACGTCTTGGGCAGAAAAAGGGCATCAGATAGCTTCTGTTCAGTTTGCCCTGACTCCCCGTCCTGTTATTGAATCTATCGATAACTCAAACTTGCCTGAGTTAACCATGAAAGCAGAAGGAAACAACCTGGTTGTATCTGGGCAAGGATTCAGTACGGTCTTCGATATATCGAAAGGCAAGATGATATCTCTCAAATATGATAATAAGGAGCGTCTGTTTAATCAGAAAGGATTAGACCTGAACTGGTACAGGAGTGTAGGTAATGACAAGTTTACCGACCAGAATTATTATGAAGTAACAGAGCAGAAACCTTTGTTTGTATATTCGATGGCAGATGACAGAAAATCAATATCCATTTTAAGTGACCATGTGGCTGTTATAAATAGCCCGAAACCCGTAAAACTTCCTTATATGGTGAAATATACTATTTATGGAAACGGGGCAATAGATGTTGAAGGGAGCTTTACCAAACCTTCGAACGGAGCTATAATCCGCCGTCTTGGGCTTCAGTTGCAGTTGCCTCAGGGATTCGAAACTATCAGGTATTATGGCAAGGGACCTCATGAGAACTATATGGACCGTATAAAATCTGCATATGTAGGTTTATATTCTACAACTCCGAAAGGTATGGAAGAGGAACATTATGTGCGTGCCCAAAGTTTAGGTAACAGGGAAGAAGTGCGTTGGATTGAAATAACGGATAATACTAATACCGGATTAAAAGTTACTTCCAAGAATAATATGGCATTCAGTGCCCTACATTTTACGGACAAAGCCGTATGGGAAGCGACACACGATTTTAATCTGGATAAGATACGCGAACCACAGGTTTATATGAACCTGGATTGTATACAACAAGGATTAGGAAATGCGACCTGTGGTCCTAATCCGTTACCACAGTACATGATACCTGAAAACCAACCTTTGAGTTATTCATTCAGAATAGAAGGAATAAAATAAAGTTGATGTGTTTCTATAATA
>DQAM01000488.1 GCA_003523545.1 Dysgonomonas sp. | reverse complement strand
GAGCCAGATATTTTTTAACGTTATCGGGCAGGTAATTGCCAACATCTTCTTTGCTCCATACAGAGTTGAGGAGGAATGTACCGCCTTTTTTCAGCCCTTTGGTTACATCGTAAAGATGAAGGTAGGCAGGTACGTGGCAGGCCACGAAGTTAGGCGTATTCACCAGATATGTAGAACGTATCGGATCATCACCGAAACGGAGGTGCGAAGCTGTGAACCCTCCCGACTTTTTGGAGTCGTAAGCGAAATATGCCTGGCAATATTTGTTGGTGTTGTCACCGATGATTTTAATCGTATTTTTATTGGCGCCGACTGTTCCGTCCGATCCCAATCCGTAGAATTTAGCTTCGTAAGTTTTTTCATCTACAGCTACTTCTTCTTTCATCGGAAGAGACTTGAAAGTCACGTCGTCCACGATACCGATAGTGAAATCGTTCTTCGGCATATTCATCGCCAGGTTTTCGTACACCGACATGATTTGGGCCGGAGTAGTATCTTTAGAAGAAAGTCCGTAGATACCGCCTACGATGGTAGGAGCATCCGCTTTTCCGAAGAAGCAGTCTTTTACATCCATGTAAAGAGGTTGTCCGAGAGCTCCCGGTTCTTTAGTCCGGTCGAGCACAGCGATTCTTTTAGCTGTTTTAGGAACACAGGCCAGGAATGCTTCCGCCTTGAAAGGACGATACAGGTGGACGGCTACAAGACCTACCTTTTCGCCTTTGGCATTCAGGTAATCTACCGTTTCCTTGATAGCTTCCGTTACAGAACCCATCGCGATGATTACACGGTCTGCATCTTCTGCTCCGTAATAATCGAACAAGCCGTATTTACGTCCTGTTATTTTATAGATCTCATTCAGGTATTTTTCAACGATATCGGGTACTTTTTCGAAGAACGGGTTAGCAGCTTCACGAGACTGGAAATAGATGTCGTCGTTCTGTGCAGTACCGCGTGTCACAGGATTGTTGGGGTTCAACGCTCTTTCGCGGAAAGCCTTTAATGCATCCTGGTCGATAAGAGGAATCAGGTCTTCCTGCTGCATTTCTTCTACTTTCTGTATTTCGTGCGAAGTACGGAAACCGTCGAAGATGTTCATAAATGGAATGCGTGATTCGAGAGTTGCCAGGTGGGGAACGGCAGACAAGTCCATTACTTCCTGTACAGATCCTGAGAAGAACATGGCAAAGCCTGTCTGGCGGGCTGCCATTACGTCCTGATGGTCGCCGAAGATAGAAAGAGCCTGCGCAGCCAGTGCACGGGCCGAAATATGAAATACTGCGGGAAGTAATTCTCCTGCAATCTTGTACATATTAGGGATCATCAGCAGCAATCCTTGCGAAGCGGTGTAAGTAGTAGTCAGCGCTCCGGCCTGAAGCGAACCGTGTACTGCTCCGGCAGCACCTGCTTCCGATTGCATTTCCTGTACTCTGAGAACCTCTCCGAAGATGTTTTTACGTCCGGCGGCCGCCCATTCGTCTACATATTCAGCCATTGTAGACGACGGAGTGATGGGGTAAATTGAAGCTACTTCGCTGAACATATAGGATATATGTGCTGCAGCTTGGTTACCATCACAGGTCAAAAATTTTTTTTCTTTTGCCATACTCTGTAATAGTTGATTATTTAGTTGTTATAATGAACTGTTTAAAAGAGAACCGAGGACGTATTCGAAGGGATCATAGTTATTAATCATTTCCGGCTGATACCTCAATTCCCATTTATTTTATTCGTTGTCAATTTATTCTCTAATATAAGAACCCGAAAAGCCACAGTGGAATGGTATTTCCTTCACCTATTTCCATCATTTCTGCTGTGGTGTATATCTCGGATCTTTTGTTGCTTCTGGCCCGTGAGCCGTCCACTTTGAATGTATATTTTTGTTCACCGTCTTCTACCAAAAAGATTCCGGCTTTAGTTCCTTTTTTAAGCCGCGAGTTGTTATGATGCAGCTGGTTGTAAAAGAATGTCTCCCTCAGTGCCTGGTCGTCTGTAGTACCGGGTATCATTGCGTAAATCAGATTCGTATTGTGCATGTATACCAGATCGGGTTTTTTAGGGAATTCTTCTCCTTCCCGGTATAAAAGGTTTATCAGACGGGCATTTTTGAGGTAATCCAGATAATTGGTTACTGTAGCCCTCGATATTTCGCACTCGACACTTAGCTGGCTTATATTCGGTTTTCCCGGTGCTGTCAAAGATAACAAATATAGTAATTTTCTGAGTTTTGAAAGATAAGATTGTTCTATCTGCCTGATAAATAGTATGTCTATCTCCAACATCATATTTGCCGTTTTGAGCAGATTTTCCGAAAAATTTCGCTGCTCCAGAAAAAACGGGTAATACCCGTGATGCAGGTAATCTCTGAAATAGGCAAGGGGTTTGACTTTCGAACATATTTTGGAAGCTATCTCTTCGTGACGATGGATTATGTCGTCCAGAGATACGGATTCCAGGTTCGAACCTGTCGTTATGTTCAGGAATTCACGGAACGAAAATCCCCGTATATTGTAATGCTTCACAATGGGAGCTATATCCGGGCTCTCGTGCAGCTGCATGACTGTAGACCCTGTGAATACGATCTTCAGATCGGTCAGTTTATCGTAACACTGCCTGAGTTCGGGCGCCCAGCCCGGGTACTTGAAAATCTGGTCTATCAGCAGGGTTTTTCCGCCTTTAAAATAGAATTCTTCCGCAAAATCATAGAGTGTACGGCATGTAAAGGAGAAATTGTTCATATTGATATATAAACAATCCCTTTTGTCGAGGTCCGAGAATTTTTTTGCATATTGTAGTAAAAAGGTAGTCTTACCGACACCTCTTGTACCTTTTATCCCGATGAGCCTGTGATCAAGGTCTACTTCGTCCATCAGACGGCGGTCGACCGGATCACCTAAATGTTCGACTAAATATTTATGTGTCCTGAAAAAAGATTCCACAAATAAGATGTTTTTTTGAACGTAATTTTAGAGGTACGAAGATAAGTCTTTTTTTTCATAATTTGCAATGTCAAGATTGCAATTTTAATTAATGTTTATTCATTAGGGCCTTTCAAATAATAAAATTAAAGTAGGAAATGGTATAAAAAAAGATTATCCGGTACGAATAATCTTCTTTTATATGGGTTATTTTTCTTTATTTCACGATTGGGTAAGGCCGCCAGGAATATCCATTCACTTCTGTAGTCGTAATCCGGGCAGGCGTCCCTTCTGTAACTCCGTTTTTTTCTATTCTAACCTGGAATGTAGTTCCTTTTGGAATATTTATAATTATGTATTGATCGCCCATATCTGCATTTACATAATATAATTTATATCCCAGATAATATTTAAAGGCTTTGGATCCGGACGAAGGGGCTGCTAGAAAAAATGTTACCGTAGCAGTTTCCGGAAAATACATTTCTCCACTGGCCCAGTCAGTTCCTGATTGCCGGTTTGTGAAAAATAAAGAATTAATCCAGCTTGGCGCGCTTGATTGTATAGCCTCTGTTTCGTTTGGGGTATCATTCACTGCGAATGTAGGAAACGAGAACAAACAAAAAAATAAAAGTAAAAATAGGTTTTTCATAATGCAATTTGTTTTAATAGTTTGTAATAGAGTATCGAAAAAAGATGCGGTTTCCGTTTATACCTTAAGAGTTGAATTAAAAAATGTTTGTTTTCATAAAGGATTAGCTTATCCGGTTTATAAATTAGTGTTCTGCGAGAATATATTTTAGTTTGTAAGCTATATTATAAAGATAAAATAGGTTGTGGAATTACTGCTTCAATTTGAATATTAATGTTTTTTATGGATATTATAGGGCCAAATGTATTTTCTATTTGCCGGATACCAAGTTGCCGGCTTAACGGGAAATGTCTAATTTTGGGGCCTAAAGGAATGAAGTAAAATGGAGAACAGACTAATTCAAATAAATAATGCGGTCCCGCGTTTCGATATATTAGAATTTAAACAGCCCATAAACTGGGCTATAAATGACGGTGAACACTGGGCGGTAATAGGCCCTAACGGGGCAGGTAAGAGCCTGCTGATAGATATACTTACCGGAAAATATGCCCTGAAATCGGGGAGTATTGCTACTCAAAACAATCTCACTCTGCGACAGACGGTGAAGTATGTTGCTTTTAGTGATATTTACGATTTGGCCGACCTTCGGAACAGTTATTATCAACAGCGGTGGAATGCAGGCGATGAAGCGGATATGCCTGTGGTAAATGAACTGTTTTCGAAGGGGGACGGGGAATGGGTGGATTTTCTGATAGAATCTTTTGGTATTGAGGATTTGACAGATAAACCGATAAACCTGCTTTCGAGCGGGGAATTGAGGAAGACTCTGATTGTGCGGTCTCTCCTCGAGAGGCCAAGGATACTTGTTTTGGATAATCCGTTTATCGGGCTGGATGTGAGGTCGAGGGCTGTATTGAACGAGGTATTGGCAAGACTGGCCGACCTCGACGGCTTACAAATCGTTTTGGTGCTCTCTAATCCGAAAGATATACCGTCTATGATTACTCATGTGCTTCCGGTGAAAAATAAGGAGCTGGGAGCGGTCTGTAAAAGAGAAGAATTTCTGGAGGATGAAAAAGTTCAGGATGATTTGTTCAGTGTGGATATGAAAGTGGATATGGAGGGGTTATCATATTCTCCGGCTGAACATTATTCTTTCGAAAATACATTGATAATGAAGAATATCCTCATCCGTTATGGTAAACGTACTATCCTTAGAAACCTCGACTGGCAGGTGAAAAGGGGAGAGAAATGGGCTTTGCTCGGTGAGAACGGTTCGGGTAAATCCACCTTGCTCAGCCTTGTGGCAGGCGATAATCCGCAGGCGTATGCCAACGATATTACGCTGTTCGACCGTAAGCGCGGAACAGGCGAAAGTATATGGGATATAAAGAAACACATAGGTTATATTTCGCCCGAAATGCATCTTTACTACTTAAAGAATGTGAGGTGCCTGGATGTGGTAGGTTCCGGCTTTTTCGATACTATAGGTTTGTACCGCAAGTGCAATGCCGGACAGGAAGCGATAGCTATGAAATGGATGGAGCTGTTCGGCATCGGGCATATAAGCGATACTTCGTTTCTAAACATATCTACGGGAGAACAGCGCCTTGTATTGCTGGCACGTGTATTTGTAAAAGACCCCGATTTACTTATCCTGGATGAGCCTTTGCATGGACTGGATACCGGTAATAAACAAAAAATAAAAAAAATAATTGAAAAATTCTCAGGGCCTGATAAGACGCT
>DQAM01000232.1 GCA_003523545.1 Dysgonomonas sp. | reverse complement strand
CTTATCTAATTGTTTTGGAACTATCCGTAAAATTAAGAAATGTAACATTCTTCTCAATTATTCGTCTATTAAACAGTTATATTTTTATCTTTATGCTTTTATTTTAACACCCAAATAAGATAATATGAAAAGCTTTTTATTTCCCCTGTTTTTATTATTCTCGATATTGAGTTTAAGTGCGCAGGAAACTCCTTTATGGATGCGTTATCCTGCCATATCGCCGGATGGCGGTTATATTGCTTTTTCCTACAAAGGCGATATTTATAAAGTACCGTCCAACGGCGGACGGGCTATTCAGTTAACCACCCATTCCGCACACGACACCCGGCCTGTATGGTCGCCCGATGGCAAGTACATTGCTTTCGGTTCGAACCGCGAAGGTAGTTTCGATGTATACCTTATGTCCTCGGAAGGGGGAGTCCCTGCACGGCTGACCACCCATTCTACCAACGAATATCCGGTTGTATTCAAAGACAACGAGAATATTCTTTTCACTGCAAGTATTATGCAGGATAATAAAGACGGGCAATTCCCATCCGGTCTGTTTCCACAGATATATGAGGTGAAAACATCGGGAGGAAGACCTTCTTTGTTCTCATCGCTGGTCATGGAAAATATATCCATCGACCCCACCGGAACGAAATTACTTTACCATGATAATAAAGGATACGAAGATCCCTGGCGCAAACACCATCGTTCTTCTATTACACGCGATGTGTGGTTGTGTGAACTGGGAAATAATAACAGCTATAAAAAGCAGACAACTTTAAATTGTGAAGACCGTAATCCGGTGTGGACAACAGACGGACAAAGCTTCTATTACCTGAGCGAACAGGACGGAAGCTTCAACATTTACAAGCGTGGACTGAATTCGTCAAATGCGCAAAAGCTTACCACTTTCGAAAATCATCCGGTCCGTTTTCTCACATCGAGTCAAGACGGCAATCTTTGTTTTTCGTACGACGGCGAAATATATACCATGAAGGAAGGTGCTCAACCTCAAAAAGTGAATATACAAATCGTTACCGATAACCAGGAGAACAAGCTCCGGTATATGAATTTTTCGAGCGGTGCGCGTGAAATGGCCGTTTCTCCGAACGGCAAAGAAGTAGCATTTATAGTCAGGGGAGATGTATTCGTTTCTTCCGTGGAATATGGTACAACACGCCGTATCACCAATACACCGGAACAGGAACGCAATGTGTCTTTCAGTCCCGATGGAAAGTCTATTCTGTATTCTGCTGAACGCAACGGGCTGTGGAATGTATATCAGACTACCCTCACGAATAAAGACGATACTCAGTTTATTTATGCTAAGGGTTTTAAAGAAGAACAACTGACCGATTCACCTTTGGCAAGTTTTCAACCTCTTTATTCCCCCGATGGAAAAGAGATTGCTTATCTGGAAGACCGTACTACGCTTCGTGTGCTGAATCTGGCCACCAAGCAAATACGCACGGTTCTCGACGGTAAATACAATTATTCGTATGCCGATGGCGACCAATGGTTTCAATGGGCACCCGACAGTAAATGGTTGTTGTCTGAATACATAGGAGTAGGCGGATGGAACAATACGGATATTGCCCTTGTTAAGGCAGATGGAAGCGGGGAAATTAAGAACCTGACCGAAAGTGGCTATACGGATGCTAATGCCCGTTTCGTACAGGACGGGAAAGCCATGCTATGGTTTTCGGACCGGGCAGGCTATCGTAGTCATGGAAGCTGGGGCGCACATATGGATGCTTATATAACTTTTTTCGATAGGGAATCATATGATAAATTCCGCATGAGCAAAGAGGAACTTGCTTTGCTTGAAGAACAGGAAAAGAAGGATAAGAAGAAAGAAGCCGACAATAAAGAAAAAGATAAGAAAGATAAAAAGGACAAGAAAAAAGATGATAAAAAAGACGACAAGAAAAAAGAGGTTAAGCCTTTAACTTTCGATCTCAACAATGTAAAGGAATGGACTATAAGGCTTACTCCAAATTCATCGTCCCTGGCGGATGCAATCCTGAATAAAAAAGGGGATAAATTGTATTACCTGACGCGTTTCGAAAAAGATTATGACCTTTGGGTATATGATTTGAAAGAAAGATCGTCTAAGATATTACTTAAAGAAGCCGGAGCAGGTGAACTTAATACCGATAGCTTGTGTAAAAATATATTAATGCTTGCTAAAGGACAATTGAAAAAAATCGATATGGAAAGCGGTAAGGTGACTCCGATAAAGATCAACGCTCAGTTTGAATATCAACCCGAGCAGGAACGTAACTATATATTCAACCATGCCTGGAAGCAGGTGAAGGATAAGTTTTACGTAACCGACCTGCATGGTATAGACTGGGATATGTATAAGACTACATACCAGCGCTTCCTCCCTCATATCAATAATAATTTCGATTTCCAGGAAATGCTTTCCGAAATGCTCGGGGAGTTGAACGGCTCGCATACAGGCGCCAGATTCTATGGTAGCGGTGCACCTATGCAGACTGCTTCGCTGGGTGCCTTTTTTGATGAAAACTATACGGGAGATGGATTACGCATAAAGGAAATAATCGAATTGGGTCCTCTTACCGTCAGCAATGCAAAAGATATTAAAGAGGGTGCTGTCATTACAAAGATAGATGGCAACGCGGTTCGCAACGGCGAAGATTATTATCCTCTCCTGGCAGGTAAAAGCGGTAAAAGGGTGCTGGTCACCTATAAAGCCTCGGAGTCGGGCAACGAACAGGATGTATGGGTAAAGCCCATTTCTTACGGGGAACAGAGCAATCTGCTTTACAGGCGATGGGTAGAACAGAGGCGTAAAATAGTCGATGATATATCGAACGGACGCATCGGGTATGTACATGTACGGGGAATGAACAGTGAAAGTTTCCGTACTGTGTATTCCGAATTGCTGGGACGTTGCCGGAACAAGGATGCAGTGGTTATCGATACCCGTCACAACGGCGGTGGATGGCTTCACGACGACCTGGTGACTCTGTTGAGCGGTAAAGAATACCAGCGTTTCGAACCGCGCGGACAGTATATAGGTAGTGATCCATACAATAAGTGGCTGAAACCTTCTATCGTTTTGATGTGTGAAAATAATTATTCAAATGCACATGGTTTCCCATGGTTATATAAAGAGTTGGGAATCGGCAAACTGGTGGGTACTCCGGTTCCGGGTACTATGACAGCCGTTTGGTGGGAAAATCAGATCGATCCTTCTATTGTATTTGGTATCCCGCAGGTAGCCGTAAAAGACATGCGCGGTAAGTATTTGGAAAATCAGGAACTAAAACCCGATGTGGAAGTGTATATCGATCCGGCTTCTCAATTGTCAGGTAAGGATACACAGCTTGAGAGGGCAGTTCAGATACTGATGGGCGGAAGCTGATTGCCGTAAATAGATTTCACTATGTTAACGAGTGATTAACATAGTGAAATTAAACTAAATGTTAAGCGGGTATATCAGCAGGATATTTTCCTTGTATTATTTTTGGGCAAAAATTTTGGTATGTCGGATTCCATTGTCATTATACCAACCTATAATGAGAAAGAAAACATAGAGAAGATAATAGAGGTAGTTTTTTCACTTCCTAAGGATTTTCATGTGCTGGTGATTGATGACGGTTCGCCCGACGGTACAGGAGCGATTGTTAAGAACCTACAGCAGAAATATGCTTCTTCCTTATTCCTGTTGGAAAGGCAGGGAAAACAAGGGCTGGGCACAGCATATATAGCCGGGTTCAAGTGGTCCTTGGAACGTTCGTATGAATATATCTTCGAAATGGATGCCGATTTTTCACATGATCCTAAAGACCTCCTTGAACTTTATAAGGCTTGCCACGAAGAAGGCGTTGATATGGCAGTAGGCTCCCGGTATGTTACAGGAGTAAATGTAGTCAACTGGCCGATGGGGCGGGTGATTATGTCTTATTATGCATCTAAATATGTCAAATTCATTACCAGAATGAAGATAAATGATGCTACCGCAGGATTCATCTGTTATAAAAGGAAAGTTTTGCAGACAATAGATCTTGATAAAATCAGATTTGAAGGATATGCTTTCCAGATCGAAATGAAATATACGGCTACTGTCTTGGGTTTTAAGCTAAAGGAAGTATCCATTATATTCGTGAATCGTGTACTTGGTGAATCTAAAATGAATCCGGGTATTTTCGGTGAAGCATTTTTTGGAGTAATACAACTTCGTATAGACAAAATAATGGGAAATATAAAGCCGAAAGGAATATAGAGAAACCTATTCCATTATAAAAAGAGAATATTTCAAAAATATTTTTCCATTTTTGTCATGCTGAACAGTGGGAAGCATCTGTTTTTGAAAATGTAGATTCTTCGTTACACTCAGAATGACAAAAAAGAAGACTAAATTTTAGTCTTCTTTTTTGTTTATATAAGGATTTGTATTGAACAAAGAGGTACCAGGCTCATAGGATTTTGTTGGTATAGACCTGTGTGTCTATCCGTATTATTCGAGTGTGTGTCAAAAGTCGTCCTTGCGAGCAACTGCGAAGCAATCTTATAAGTTAACTTCATGAAAATCAGATTTCATCATTTCATTCGCAATGACGGATAGCTTATATGATTGACTTTTGACACAGCCTTCTGCCATGAAAAAAAACAGAGGGTAGTGGAAGTTTTCAGATATTATGAAATCATAAAATGCAACCTGTTCTGAAGATTAACCTCCGCTATACCACCGTCGATATCCAGATAAAGGATATTCATATTGGCATACAGGGTTTTCAAACGTTTTTCTACACCTTTAGCTATGATGTGATTGGCAATACAGCCGAAAGGCTGGATACATACCACCTTATTTACTCCTTTACGAGCATAATGGGCGATTTCTCCGGCAATCAGCCATCCTTCTCCGAACTGATTAGAAAGGCTTAACACCTCTGAAGCAGATTCTGCTTTTGCAAAAATCGATTCCGAAGGTTCAAAGAATTTAAAACCGGACATGATTTTCTCGTATTTCCGGATTTTTCTATTTATCAGATTCCAAATCAAAGGCTTTAAAGCTTTACCCATAATGCTCTCTTCATCCAACCCGTTCTTTATGTTTTCCTTATTATTCACAAAGAACTGCAATAAAAAATCGAGAAGAGGGGGGCAGGAGACCTCTACTTCTTTCGAACGGAGCCACTCGGTGATATTTGCCTGCGCATAATTATTATATTTCAAGAATATCTCGCCAATCAATCCCACTTTTGTATAATTACGGTCGTGAATCAGCACATTGTTAAAGTCGGCTACGGCTTCTTTCATCAAACGGCGCAAAGTTTTCGGCGAATTAGCCCGCACTGCATCTATTCCCCTTTCAATGTAAAAGTTGAAAACATCCAGCGATGCTCCTGTTTTCTTTTCACGTACCGATATAGCACTATGCATCTGTTGCAGGTTGTCGGAATATAAAACAAGGTCGATAGCTATTTTTACAACTTTCTGCCATTCGAGTTTGAACTCGCTTTCATCATTTTGATATGAACCTCCCGATGAAAGTGCTATGACCGGAATATCCCTGAATCCTGCATTCTGCAATCCGCTTTTTATTTGTGCCAGATAATTAGTCGCCCGGCATTGTCCCCCTGTCTGGGTGATAGCCAGTACAATGTCTTTCACATCGTAATTGCCCGATTGCAATGTATTGATGATGTCGCCGAGGATAAGCGTAGACGGATAACAAACCTCGTTGTTTCCGTACATCAAACCGAGATCGGCAGAAATCTTATTCGATTTAGGCAGATTTTAGATCGGAAGA
>DQAM01000034.1:3961-4479 GCA_003523545.1 Dysgonomonas sp. | reverse complement strand
AACTTGTCTATTTCTTCTTCTAATACTGCATCATCTGTTTTTCGTTCCGCTTCTTCGTACAGGTGTACGGGTATTTCTTCTAAAGATAATTTGTTATAAACTCTGTTCTTATTGAGATACCGGGTGCATTCGTTTTTAGTTATTACATACATCCATGTATCCATATTAGATATATCTTTCAATTTTGTCCTCGACTGCCAGATAGAAAAAAATACGTTAGAGACAACTTCTTTAGATGCTTCTTTATTTTTGAGAAAAAAATAAGAATACCGAAAGACCTGCTCATAATATAAGCCGTAAAATTCATTGAACGAATTTCTGTCATTTCGTGAAACAGCCTCAATTATGGATTGTACTTTCTCCATCTACGATGTGGTAAAGATAATATCTATATTACAAATATAATATTTTCAAAGGTTACATGGAAATCGCATATTATAAAACAGGAAGGTTAATATATGGGTGTAAATGCAATTTTTGTAACTTTTGTATGAAATATTTTACATAATAGCCTAAAA
>DQAM01000034.1:2929-3871 GCA_003523545.1 Dysgonomonas sp. | reverse complement strand
TAAAAAGTATTTTAAATAATAAGCTATGGACGGAAAAGATGTAATATTGTATATTTGTAAATAAATTATAATATGGTATATATGCAGGCGGTTATAAGGCATGGTAACAGTTTGCTGCATGGTTTGTACCATCGGAGATAACCTTTACCATGACTTCTTAAATACTTAGAAATCTAATGGAAATATACATATATATATTTTTGATTGCATTTGCTGCTACTACGTTCCGTTCCACTTTCGGATTCGGGGAGGCTCTTATTGCCGTGCCCCTTTTCAGCATCTTCCTGCCTATTGAAATGGCTGTCCCCCTCACTGTGATGATGTCGATAACCGTTGCATTAACAGTCGTTATACAGGATTACAAACAGATACATGTTTCGAGTGCAAAATGGCTGATATTGTTTGCGGCACTGGGAATACCTTTCGGATTACTTATACTTTTTTATGGAAATGAATTGTATGTAAAGATTGGTCTCGGTCTGCTGATAATCCTTTACTCTTTGTATTCATTATTTAATAAAAATACATTTATCCTTAAAGAAGATAATAAGTTTTGGCTTTTTATATGCGGTTTTTTATCCGGGGTTTTTGGAGGTGCCTATGGCGTAAACGGACCTCCGTTGGTAGTTTATGGTAACATGAGGAAATGGGATGCGCAATACTTCCGTGCCACTTTACAGGCCTATTTCTTGATAGCAAATCTGTTGGGTTTGTTCGGTTATATTTACAAAGGCATGGTTACAACGAATGTTATGGAGTATTTTCTGTATTCATTGTTGGTTGTATTTCCTGCTATCTTCCTGGGTAGATTTCTCAATAAGAAGTTGAAAGGTGATTCTTTCTATAAATACGTATATATGGCCTTAATCCTGATAGGGGGTATTCTTATTATAACTTCGGTGATGAAACATACATGACGTAGTAGGGGTTGACCTATGTGTC
>DQAM01000034.1:0-2703 GCA_003523545.1 Dysgonomonas sp. | reverse complement strand
GGGGTTGACCTATGTGTCGACCCGAAAAACTTATTTCGTTATCAATTTGTTGTATACTACCTGATTGAAGAATTCTTCCCTTCTGTATTTGGAAATAGGAAGTTCATTTCCTCTGATCAGAAGCCTGTTACCTGAGATGGTTTCGATATATGAATTATTTACCAGATAAGATTTGTGTATCCGGAAGAAAGATTCTTTCGGAAGTATTTCTTCTAAAGAAGCCATAGTTTGATGTATAATATACATTTTATCTTTCATGTGCAGTTTCAGGTAATTCTGCATAGCCTCTACGTATAAAATGTCTTCCCATTGTATTCGTTGAAATGTGTCTCCCTGCCGTATATACATTGTATTATTTTTCTCATCTTCATTATTCTGCAATAATGTTTTTGAACGGTATGTCTCCAATGCTTTTTGTGATGCCTGTAGAAATCGCTGAAAAGAAAACGGCTTTAAAAGATAGTCCGTAACATGGAGCCTGAATCCGTCGAGGGCAAATTCTGAGTAGGCTGTAATAAGAATGGTAAGAGGGGGATTTTCGAGGGTTTCAAGAAATTCAATGCCTGTCAGGTAAGGCATGTTTATATCCAGAAACATCAGGTCGATGTCTTTATTATTTAAAATACTGATGGCTTCTATTGCCGAAGAGCATGTTGTATCAAGTTCCAAAAAATCGAGCTTATCGATATAATTGACAATCCCTTTTATTACAAGTGATTCGTCATCTACAACAAGGCATTTGAGTTTATAAGAATCTGTTTGTCTGGATATAATTTTATTCATAACATAACCAATATAATATCATACATTTAATATGAGTTTTGCACGGAATGTGAGTTCCGTGTCCTCTATTATCAGTTCATGATTGTTGTAATACGAAATGTCTAATCGCTGTTTTATATTCTTTAAACCAAGTCCTGTACCTATTTTCTTTTTCTCGATTAACGATTTTGAGTTGAGTATGTCCAGGCTGATTGTTCTATCCTGTTGCCTGAAATCTAAGTTTACGAATCCTTTTTCCAGATTTGACCGTGAAACATGCTTAAAAGCATTTTCAATAAGGGTTATGAAAAGCAAGGATGGTATTTCTATATCTTCATTCTCTATTTCCCAATTGCAGGTGACTTTTAACTTATCCTCCCACCTGAATTCTTCTACGGCAATGAAATCTTTCAGGAACTGGATTTCATCGTTCAATGTCACAAGCTTCCGTTCTCCGTTGTAAAGCTGATACCTTAGTATTTCCGAATATTTTATCAGCAAAGACGAAGCGGTTTCCTGATTCGTTTCCATGAGTACATGGATATGATTTAGGACATTGAACATAAAATGTGGGGTAAACTGATGTTGCAGTGTCCTCAGCTGATATTCATGGATGATTTTCTGGGATTTGATATATTCCAGAAGAAATCTTAATCCGCACATCGTGATATTAATAAAGATGCAGGATGAGAAAAGAATGGATAAAGCATATAAGGGTATGTCATCCATATCGAAATAAGATGAACGGGGAAAAATTCCTTCTTTTTCCAGATAGTCGAATAAGTATAAGCACCCAGAGAAAACTATTGCTCCGTACAAAGATGATAAAAAGAATACGATGAGAAATTTTTTCGTCTTTCGGGTCTTTATGGTAGTTAGCAGTAATTTATCGCTCAGATAATGGACAGGAAGGAATATGAGCCCTGTAAAAGCAGTAACAAATAAAAAGGATTCCATTAATGATTCGGTTTGCGGTATTACCTGTAAGACTAGAACGAAAAAGACCATAACCCAAATGGCTATGGTGAAATATCTGTCTGAAATTAACCAACTAATATCCCTCATATATCAGCAAAGATAAAAGTTTTAGAGCCACGCCGTATGCTATTTGTCAAAAGCAGGAGTCTATTCGTCAAAAGCTTTATCCGGAATAATAAATTTTCACAGATATTTGTTTCCCGAAAAATATAACAAATATCCATATCATGAAGTCAATATCTTTGTTTTTAACTCTGCTTTTATTCTCCGCTCTATCGCTAGATGCACAAATAACATTTAAAACAGAATATTTCGGAACATCCCGCTACCGCATGGTCGACGGTGACAAAGACGAAAAGGTAGGCGACAGTAAAGGGTCTTCCGTGGTATATCAGGGCGGAATAAATATCCCTTTTTCATTCAGATTAAATGAAAATAACCGCCCCTTTGCATGGGGTATCGGATTGAGTGGGGCATATGCATCTCTTAAAAATAAAAATTTTACCGAAGATCTGGTGCTTGACGAAATTCTGAATATGGGTGTAAGCTTCTATCATTTGAGGCCTCTAAACCATAAATGGTCGCTTATGGCAATGCTGGGTGCCGGAGTATATACTGCCGATACAAGATTCTCCAAAATGAGGTTCAAGAATGTGCTTGGAAGCGGGGGAGTGATTTTTATCTGCCCTCTTAAACCGAATCTGGAGCTGGGGGGTGGTCTTGCTGTCAATAATTCTTTCGGCTACCCGATGGTTTTTCCGGCTATATATCTTAAATGGGCTACCCAGGGAAAATTTAATGTAAATGTTTCTATGCTGGAGGGTCTTGAAATAAAAGGAGGGTATACTCTCAATAAAAATATAACCCTCAATCTTGTAGCGGAAATGAACGGGCAGATGGCACTTTTAGAAAAAGAAGGAAAAGATAAAATATTTACCCATCAGTATATAGTAACCGGATTCC
>DQAM01000035.1 GCA_003523545.1 Dysgonomonas sp. | reverse complement strand
CGCGGGTTCGAACCCCGTCTTTCACCCTAAACTAAAAGAGTATCTTTGACCGAAACAAAAGATGCTCTTTTTTTGTTACAATATTTTATATATGTTTGTATATGAAAGCCTCCTCTAGCCCTGCTGGGGAGATATGCCCCCTATAATCCCCCGAGGGGGATATTTTCTTCCCTCCTTTGGAGGGACCGAGGGAGGCCTTAGGGCTGTTATATTGAAATATGTTTAAACTAAAAAATTATATGTCTATGAAAAAAAGAATACCATTGTTCGCTAAAATAGGACTTCTGATGATGTCCGCTTTATTTATGCTATCCGCTTGTACGGAAGAGAAATACTATACAGATCCAGAAACAGTAACGAAGTGGGATGTATTTGATATTGAAGTTCCAGTTAGTCAATGGCAATGGGATCAGCAAGCCGGGTTATACCATTTTAGAGCTAATGTGCCTGAATTAGACGCATTTATTGCTGATGAGGGTGGTTTATTAATATCAAGAGTTTATAATAATAGTTATTATAGACCATTACCTTATACCTCTTATTACTATATACAAGGTACTAGTAAAACAATTTCAGAAACTGTAGATTACGAATATGGACCAGGTTGGATTCATTTCTATGTAACTGCATCAGATTTTGGTTCTTATGATCTTGAGAGTATGCTGTTTAAAATAACTATGTGGTGGTAATTAATAAATTAAGATAATTGCTAAAGCAACCTCAAAAAGGTTGCTTTTTTTGTTTATAAATCTTGTAATATGTAAAAAAATATTATCTATACTATGAGAATTAGGGAAGGTAATTAGCAAACGATTCAAAACAACACATGCTATTTGTCCGTCTTTTCTTTTCAAAACGACAAAACATTAACTAACTAATTTTTTTACAGAATGAACAAGAAAAATTTATCAAGATTTTTATTGATGGCAATTGCTGTATTCTTTTTTACAGCGTGTAGTGATGAAGAATTTGACGGAGTAGGAATTGAAAATGCTGCTGCGGACTATTCTTTAAGACATGTAAGTATAAATGAAGCAAAGCAATTAATTAACTCTTTAGACTTAAGTTTTTTGAACGATGGAAACGAACTAAGGAGTGCAGAGGAAGAGCGCAACGTAGCTATTATAGAACCTGTTATTCAGAATTCCGATACAGTTATGTGTGTCATTAACTATGCAGATAATAACGGTTTTGTTATTATTTCAGCAGACAAAGGTGCAGAATCAACAGTGCTGGCTTTCTCTAAAACAGGGAATTATGATTTTTCCAATACGAATAATGGATTGCATGATTGGATGCTACAAAATAAAACAGGGATAAACTATAATAAAAAGCAACCACTAAAGAACAAATATCAAACAAATAAAGTCTGGTCGGATGTAGCTAATAGAAAGAAAAATATAGAAATATTGACAAATACTAATGAGATGTTAGAGCAACCTACTTTAAAAAGAACTACTACTATTCGATATAGTAGTTCCCGTTATGGAGATTTAACAAAAGAGGAGTTTGAGTATCTTTTTCCTATGAAATGGCATCAAGACTATCCATATAATACTAAATGTCCAATTGTTTCAGATCCTAATAATCCTAATAATAAAAGACGAGCTTATGTAGGATGTGTTGCTGTTGCAATTGGTACCTTGACCTATCATTTTGAATATCCTAAATTATGGAATTATTCTATAATACCTTTTAGAGAAAATGAAGGATCATATATTGGACGAGAAGAGAGAGCTAAAATGCTCTATGAAATTGGGGTATCTGTAGATACTGACTATGGATATCATATCTCTGGTGTTAATAGTATTAGCAAGATAACTAATTTGTTTAAAAAATGGGGATATGCAAATTCAGGAGAAACCTATATGTTTGATCCTAATCTTTTTATGAAGAGTATTAAATATGATAGCCCTATTATTATAGCTTCATATGGAAATAATGGAGGACATGTATGGATTGCCGATGGTATAAGATGTGATATTGGTAATAATAGTTATACCCATAAATCAGTTCCAAGAGGAGGTATTCCAGATTTAACTAATGCTACTGTTTATTTACGAATGCGATGGGGGTGGGGAGGTAATAATGATGGATGGTATCTTGATAATAGTTCAACAACAGGAGAAAATCCAAATGACTGGTTTGGTTTTGGTGGCGGTCGTGCATATATTATTAATATCAATCCAACTTATGCAGCCCCAGGAGGTAGGGGTGGTCGATTATAGATTGATTTAAGGACAAAGACACAGGCTGCTCTATTAGAGCAGCCTGTAATGTTTTGTTAAGTGCAGCTTTTAGTTTGTATTGCCGTTTTGGCAGTATTCCGTTCTTATTTTTGAACTTTTCGCTCGTGCAGGCAGATTGCTTGTGTGTTGCGTAGTAATAAAAAATAAACTAAGAAGATTGTAGGGGCAAGCCTGCGTGTTTGCCCGAAGGATATTTTCTAACGGGTTGACACATCGGTCAACCCCTACATGATGATCGGATAGTAGGGGCAGGGCTTGTCTCTGCCCG
>DQAM01000036.1 GCA_003523545.1 Dysgonomonas sp. | reverse complement strand
CTTCTATATATTTTAAATAAAATTACTATGAAAAAAATATTCTTTTTACTCTCTTTAATACTTATTTTCTCTTCTTGTAAATCTATGATGGGAGTTAATTACGAAAAACTTACTAAAGAATTATCTTTAGGAATGACAAAACAAGAGGTAATTAAGATTATGGGTGAAGATTATTATATTGAGTCACTTTCTGAAACAGATGAGGGAAAAATAGAGGTCTTGACATTTTATGATGGACCAAAAACAAATCAAAAATTCACATTACATTTTATTAATAATAAACTTAAAGAATTCCATAAATATATTCCTCCATATACCCCGCAAGATGTTCGTGTTATCAGAGAATGAAATTGTCATATTTTCAGTACTTCTATCAAGCCAACAATTTTCTTAATCTCCTCACAAAAAGAGTTAGATACCTTGGTCTATGCTCCACAAAATAAAATACTCTTTGTATTGGAAAATGTGAGGAGTATTTTTGTTTAGCAGAAAATCTGATTTGACCGTTTTCATGGATTTAGGCTATGAGTGATTTTATATTTTTCTCTGTCATCTTATTAATCCCCATTTGTTTTATATTGGGTTCCATATTCTATTTTTCCAATAAAAAACGAATTGGAAAAATATTCTTTATAATTGGATTAATAAATTTAATTGTATTCATTCTGGTATTTTGTGCATTGTATTTACTCTGGATGATTCATTGATGTGATTTTTCCAAGAATCTTCATTAAAGAGTTCCAAATTTCAGTGCTATTTTGCACCCAAAAATACCCCTTCATTAAAAATTAGGAGATTATTATTTACCAATTTATATATTTTTCAAGAATAACAGAATTGGAAGGATTTAATCGAATTGCTCTTTTTATATTTTCATCGTCGTCCGAAAATATTTCTACATTAATTAATAATTTTTTCCTTTTTTCTTTTGTGCCAAACAAACCTTCTTTATCGAGTTCTAACATTACTTCTTCCATTAACTTTAATCTAAAATCGAATTCGATTTCTCGTTCATCATCATTCAATTCGTGTAAATTAGGTCTTTTATAAAATAGATATTCTACAGTTTTAAAATATTCTTCATATTTATAAATAGCATAAAGCGAATCAGCATAAGACCAGGTTAGTTCATATTTGAGCAATTTATAATCATTATTTGAATATTTTTCTTGATATTTATTTATTGTAACCTCCAATCCTTCTTGTGAGGAAGCAGTTAAAAAGGGAGGCAACGCTTCTCCTGTAGTCATTAATGCTATGTGATAGAAATTTTCTGTTCCATGATGAGTAAATAAATCTGCAACGGCATTTTTAATGGCATCTTTCAATTCAGAAAATATATCTTCGTAAGTTGGGTAATTATTCATGCATAAGAGAATTCGATATTTTCCATAAAGCTAAGAATTTTCTCAAAAAGAGTTTGATGTGCTCCACAAAATAGAAGCCTCTAACTAAAATCTAGAATAGACTTTTTATTCAATTCTATCTAAAGTGATTGAATATTCATCTCCGCCTGAATGAGCACCAAATAATAAAAACATCCCCCAATGTTCACTATAATTATAGACAAGAAGTTTTTTATCTGAATTTACTCCTATTCGGATCCTGTCTACATCATATCTTACAAATAGAGGGAAAAACGGCAGTCGTTTCTTTTGCAAGCTGATTTCAAAAAAGTTATTTTTCCATTTCCCTTTATATGAGGTTTTGTACCAAAAATCATTATCGCGATATACTATATTTAATGAGTCCCTCCCGTTAAAACCGAGTATTATGAAATCATGGTTAGACACTGCTTCTTCATTGGCAGAAGCCAATTTATCTCCTGCTGTTTGGTATGCTCCATAAAATTTTCTTGTAGAGGAGACTTTATAATCATCAGCCTTCACATTGAAGAATTCATACAAATCTTCTCTGTTTATTAAATATTTTCCATCCAGGTCTTTGGGGTTTACAGACACAAAACTGGATGAAGGTAAATAGTTTCTGTGAGCACAAGATGGTGTGATAATGGTAATTATGACTGCAATAAATATAATTTTCTTCATAAGGCATCTACATGAGATAATGTTTTCACAAATCTAGCGATTTTTCCAACAATAGATGTATGATAATTAGAACAAAGCCTTCCAACGATAAGTGAACCGACCGCTGAAAGGCTTTACGAAAAAAACTTATTCAGCTTCTTTTGGCTCAGTCGTGCACTTTTTCAAAATATCCCTTAAACTTTTCAAAGAGTAAAGGTAGCTTTCGGGTTTCCCTTCGATAACGTTCTCCTCTTTGCTCTCCAGTTTGAAATACATCAGCATGTAATCATATACCAGATTGTCTATTTCTTCCACTAATTCGAGCGGATGTGTGATTGTTCCCAGAAAAAATTCGAGAGGTTTTATATTTATTGTTTGCTCGTTGTCCATATATGTGTCTGTTTATACTTAACTATTGTAGTCAAGCTGTATTAATAATTATGTATCGAATGTAAAGGGGATTGCCTGTAGACTAAACCACCTGCTTTGTACGGACTGACAAGACAGATCGAAACAGACACATTTACGCAAAGATATAATTAACCTGCAAACTGAAAAGCTGTTTCTTCTTCTTTTTTACCTATCTTTATATTTTTAAATTCGAAGAAGAAGTAAGCAGGAAACCCATGAAAAAGTCCATTTCATTTTTACCCAAGCGGAAACAGGAAGACCTTAATTTCCTGGTTCTTGAAATAAGAAAACGCCTGCCCGAAGCGGCGATGATTATTCTTTACGGCAGTTATGCAAGAAACGAATATGTGGACTATGACGAAAAAGAAGAATTCGGGATAACGACCATTTTCCGGAGCGATTACGATATATTGGTGGTGACCAGCGGTATATCGGACAAAAAGGCGGGGCAGATACTGGACAATATCGACGATCTTTACTATAAAGACCCCGAATCGCAGACGCCTGTGCAATTTATCAACG
>DQAM01000485.1:1858-3817 GCA_003523545.1 Dysgonomonas sp. | reverse complement strand
CGAGGTTGATTATCTGAAATTTATCTTTCACCAACTCCATCTTTTTGTCCAGAATCTTAAAATAAATACGCGCATAAGCGAGTGAACTAATGTATCCATTCCTACCCAGACCCATACGTCGTTTGTTGCATTTCTGGGCTTCCTCGTGTGAAACAGGCACAAATTTCCCGAACTCGGGATTGGTTATAATGAATTCATAATCTCCATACCTGTGGAAATTCCTTTTCTCGTCGTGTATATATGTCAGCGGGTAAGCATTCTTTCCGAAATCGTACTTACCTATCTCCAGTTTGTTCTTAATATAATAGGTGGAAGAAAAATCGAAATTTTCGACCATCGTTTGTAAAAGTTGCTTGTACTTGCCTTTGACTGCCTGAAATTCAAATTCATCTTTTTTGCATTTGTCGTACAGGTCTTTGTCGTTGATCTTTATAAAAAGGAGTACCATGCGGTCGTCGACAGCCAGACCATTTACCCGGATGCAGCATGCCAGCAGTAAATCATCGCTCAGGAAGACAGCATTATCATACGTATGGTCGACATAGCTGTCGATAATTTCACCACGTGCAATAGCGTTATCTATGCCGATCACATATTCTTTATCCAGTGCGGTATTATAGGCCAGGATTATCGTATTATCCGATCCGAAAAGCATGGAGTTTTCAGGCTGGATAATCTCCCTGACCACAACGTCCGAAAAGGCAAGGTTTTCTTTTATATTCAGGTATTCATCTTTCCCTTCTTTATTTGCTTTCTCCCTGATAAACAGGTAAGGGCTGTAAATCGAAGACAGACTGCCGATTTTAAGTACATCGCCTTTTTTGATTACATCGCCGGTGAAGGTTTCGAACGAATCCTGCGCATACAGGGAAGACAAACCCAGTGTTATAAACACCAGGATAAAGAAAATTCTATTCATGAGTTGGTCGTTGCTGTTGTTTTTGCAAAAATATACAAAATTTATGATTCTGAGAAATAGATTTTAACAATTCGCATTATATAAAGATTATTTTTATAAGGGGGTTTAATTTATCGCAGATGCCAATTACAAATCTGTCTCATATCTATCTATACATGAAAACAAAATTGAAATCGGGCGGCAAATACATTTCTAAACAAAAAAAAGAATACAAAGACAAATAAAACTTCATAAAAGCGTTAAAAACACATTTACACGCCGGCCTTTTATGTATAAAAAAGCAAATAAAAGCCGTTACATAGTTAAAACCCTGCCGGCTATTTCCGATTCTGGAAAACTACCTATAACTTTATCAGTAAGAAGAGGATATATAAATATTACATATCAATTGCGCGGTACAATTATATGGTAAGCAGAGAGCAAAGATGGTTCAGGAAAATATTGTGGTTCGACAAACGGACGAAATATGAGATAGATTTTTTCGAATTCCTGCAGCCCCAGAGGACGGTATCGGTACACCACCGTTACAAAAGCGGAGTGTTTTATTCCGAAAAATGCAAAAGGGAAATACAATACGAATCGGGGATAGAACTCGACTTTATCAAGCAATTGGAAAAATCGGACCGGGTGAAGTTTTATTTCGAACAACCCGTACAAATAAAGTACTGGCGGGGGAGGCGCAGACAGACTTATACACCCGACTTCGGCATTTACCTGCGGTCTAAAGAATTTGTGATTGCCGAGATAAAAGACCTGCCCGGTATGCTCGAACACCGGGTGCAGATGAAAACCGAAGCCCTTATGGATTTTTGCAGCAGCAAAGGTTTCGGGCTGCTGCTCACAGACGGAAGGCACACGATAGATAAGCTTAAGAGGGTAAAATGCAACCGGAAACTCGAAAGGGAAATATTGAAAGCTATCGACAACAATGTGCTCAGAAAAAGGGAATACGATGCAATCATGAAGAACTGCCAATCGACCCAGAACGAGTTGTTGAAAGTAATCATCAAGCATAACCTCAAATACAAATCTTATCCCTT
>DQAM01000485.1:0-1630 GCA_003523545.1 Dysgonomonas sp. | reverse complement strand
GCAGCACGGCAATAAAAACCAAATATTCCGCCAGGTACTTATCGAAAAGAAAAAGTACGAAGAATTAGCGATGGAACGATTTTCGGCTTTATTCAAATCATAAACCCATAATGTTTTTCGTGATCCTTCCCTTTCTGCCGGAAACTATTTAGTGGTACAGATTGTTTTAATTTTTTATTATTTTTGAAACATTATGTGCTACCACATTTCGATGAAGGCCAGACTACAGAAACTGGCCGAAAGATACGGGCGGAAAACCGATATAGGGGAAATCATCAGGGAGATTATTGAACAACAGTATCATACCGGGGCTTTCTCTAACCCCCAGTATCCTATAATAACAGCCGAAGAAGAGATACAGGTATTCCAATGGGGATTGATACCCTTCTGGACAAGGAGAGACAGCGATGCCCAGGAGGTAAGGCGCATGACCTACAATGCAAAGGCGGAGACAGTTTTCGACAAGCCCTCATTCCGCGAGCCTATCCTCAGCAAACGCTGCCTCGTTCCCAGTACAGGTTATTTCGAATATCATCACAATGAAGATGGCAGCACCACCCCGTTTTACATTTATCTGCTTACCGAAGAGATTTTCTCTCTGGCGGGAATATATGATATATGGGTTAACAGACAGACCGGGGAGATATTCCAGACATTTTCCGTAATAACTACCGAAGCCAATCCGTTTACGGCGGCTATCCACAACGGGGGAAAGAACCCGCGGCGCATGCCTGTCATCTTAAGCCCGGAAGATGAAGGGAAATGGCTCGATCCCGATCTTTCTAAATTCGCAATATCGGAACTGTTGAAGCCTTTCGATGAAAAACAGATGGATGCCTATCCTGTCCGCAGCGATTTCATCAAGAAAAACCCGCACGATAAAACTATTCTGGAAAAGGCCTCGTAAAGCTTTTGCAGATATGCCCTGCGTGGATGGCATAAAATAATCGGATGACAATGATACAATAAATGCCGGAAAATTCATATTCTCCGGCATTTCCCGATTAACAATAAAAGATTGATCAATTATATGTAGTCCAGATAAGTTTCGATGTATCAAAGCCCAGCTGTTCGGCTTTTTCCATGTACGATTTTGCTATATCGTCGGGCATATTCTTGTCGCGCGATAGTATCCAGAGGTAATGGCGGTTTCTTCCGCATACCAGTGCATATTTGTATTTATCGTCGATAGCGATTACATTGTACCCGCTGTAAAACGGCCCCCAGAAGGACACCTTCAGCCTGGCCTCGTCTTCGTCTCCTGCAAATACCGCCCTTCCGACAGCTTCTACCTGTTTTTTCTTTTTATAATTGTAGCCGCGGTTTACCACTTTGATGCTTCCGTCGTCATTGAGCGAATACTCGGCTGTAGCATAATCGACATGTTTCTCGAACAGATAATCGAAGCGGGCCGCTTCGTACCATTCGCCCAGAAATTTCGAAACATCGAAGGGCCTCACGGCCTTTACTCCCGAAGGAATCGTTTTCAACTGCCTGTATGCTAAAGCCGCCGCTCCGAGCAAGAGTCCTCCGCCTATAAGTAACTTTTTTGTATCCATTATATTACATGAGTTTAAGTTATTGATTTACTTTAAACGGTTTTAGTTCGTTAAAAGTTTATGCCTGCGCT
>DQAM01000428.1 GCA_003523545.1 Dysgonomonas sp. | reverse complement strand
TTATCTCCCCAAAGGGGAGAAAGAGTGTTCAATATATATATACACCCCTCTTTTGGAGGGGATGGGGGAGGTTTGTTAATTTCCTGCCTGTTCCCTTAGTTTCTTACCTTTTTCGATAGCGTCTTCGATGGTACCGACATTCAGGAATGCCTGTTCGGGCAGGTCGTCTACTTCCCCGTTAAGAATCATCTTAAATCCTTTGATGGTATCTTTTATATCGACGATAACACCCGGAACACCTGTAAACTGGGTAGCCACGTTGAACGGCTGTGACAAAAAGCGCTGAATACGCCTTGCGCGGTTTACGGTAAGCTTATCCTCATCCGAAAGCTCTTCCATACCGAGGATAGAGATAATATCCTGAAGTTCCCTGTTGCGTTGCAATATCTGTTTTACCTGTTGGGCGGTATCGTAATGTTCCTGTCCTACAACCAGCGGGTCCAAACTTCTCGATGTAGAACCCAGCGGGTCTACTGCAGGATAAATACCCATTTCCGTAATCTTACGGTCGAGTACGGTCGTTGCATCCAGGTGGGAGAATGTCGTAGCCGGAGCAGGGTCGGTCAAGTCGTCGGCCGGTACATACACCGCCTGTACCGAAGTGATAGAACCGTTTTTAGTGGAAGTGATACGTTCCTGCATTACACCCATTTCCGTAGCCAGTGTCGGCTGGTAACCCACAGCAGAAGGCATACGTCCTAAAAGTGCCGATACCTCGGAACCTGCCTGTGTAAAACGGAATATATTATCGATAAAGAAAAGTATATCTTTGGCACCTCCGTCCTGCGCATCGCGGAAAGATTCGGCAACTGTCAGTCCCGACAAGGCTACGGAGGAACGTGCTCCCGGAGGTTCGTTCATCTGTCCGAATACAAGGGATAGTTGTGATTTCTCCAGTTCTTTCGGATCGACTTTCGATAAATCCCACTTACCTTCTTCCATGCTCTTCTTGAACTCCTCCCCATAACGGATCACATTTGCTTCTATCATTTCACGGAGCAGGTCGTTACCTTCACGGGTACGTTCTCCTACACCTGCGAAAACAGAATAACCATCGTGCTGTTTAGCCATATTGTTGATCAACTCGAGAATCAATACAGTTTTACCTACACCGGCACCTCCGAATAATCCTACTTTTCCACCTTTCAGATAAGGGGCAAGCAGATCGATTACTTTGATACCCGTGAAAAGAACTTCGCGGGATACGGTCAGTTCTTCGAATGTAGGCGGTTCACGATGGATCGGTAATCCCTCGTTGTTATCCAAAGCGGACATGCCGTCTATAGCTTCGCCTACGACATTCATCAGGCGTCCTTTGATCTGGGCTCCCAAGGGCATCGTTATCGGCTTGCCTGTAGCAATTACGTCCATGTTACGTCTTAATCCGTCTGTACTGTCCATAGCTACCGCACGAACGGTGTTTTCCCCGATGTGCTGTTGTACCTCTACAACGAGGATATTGCCATCAGGCCTTTTTATGTGCAATGCTTCATATATCTCAGGAAGATTATTGGAGGAACCCGACTCGTTTTGGAAATGTACGTCTACTACGGGACCAATAACCTGAGATATGCGACCAACTAATTTTGACATAATTATATGATGTTTTTGTTTCTATTTTATTCTCCCAAAAAAAAGTTTGCTGAGCATAGTTGTTCCGGAAGATATCCGGAATACTTGTGTTAGCTGATTATGGTATTTAAATTTAATCTAAAAAATAGTATTGTTTCTCCTCGAACGGTTAAAGTCGAAATTTCAATGCGTTCATGGTACAACAATACTTTTCATCCGGGCAGATAGGCCGGCTTAACTTTTTAATCCGTGTATGCTTATCTGCGAAAAACCTTTCTAAAAGAAAGATTGTTGAAACAAATATAACCAATATTTCACTTTATGATTTATTTTCGCGAAAAAAAAATAAGTATACATACTATTTTAAATATTAATTAACATTTTTCGAATATTGGAACCGCTTTTTCATATATATAATCTTGACTAGTTTCTTGTGTTGATATTTAATTTATTGAAGTATAGTGTGTTGATTGCTTTTTTTATCCTGTAAGGTGCAATAAAATTATAGATTGTATAGATGGTATGCCGTTAGATATTAATCTATTTGATATCAGTCGGTTATAATTGAGTAAGGTTGTAAGTGGAAAAGCCTTATAGGAAGGTAATTCCTATTTAAGGAAATAAAAGAAAAAACTAATATGAAATGAATGTATATAATTTTCTTTTAAATTGTATTTTTGTACTTTAATAAAATAATAATAAACTTATGTGGACTTTTTAATTTTATGTTTATTATTTGTCATTCTGAATATACGAAGGAGCTTTTAAGAAGAAAAACAGATACTTCACTTTGTTTAGTATGACAAAAAACACATTGTCTTAAAAGTCTGGAGGAGTTTAATTGTAAAACTTAATCACAATAAAAAATAATGGGTAAAGTTTTAATTATAGGAGCGGGAGGCGTCGGAACGGTTGTAGCGCATAAAGTAGCTCAGAACCCCGACGTTTTTACCGAAATAATGATAGCGAGCCGTACAAAGGCTAAATGTGATGCTATAGCACAAGCGGTAGGCGGCGGCCGTATCAAAACTGCACAAGTGGATGCCGATAATGTGAATGAGCTGATAGAGTTGTTCAATTCATATAAACCTGAAT
>DQAM01000424.1 GCA_003523545.1 Dysgonomonas sp. | reverse complement strand
AATAGATTTATTCCGCTTCACCACATGCACAAGATATACGTAAATAAGAATGAACTTGATAAGGCTTTGGATATGGCTAAAAAAATAGTAACAAAAAAAGTAAAGATACCATCGGAAACTGTTTCATCTATTGTGAATGATATGGAAAAATATATAAAAGAAAACACTTCGAATTGAATTATGCACATATGAAATATCATTATGTTTTTTTACTGGCTATTGTTTTCATATCATGTAACTCCCCGGACAGGCTTGAATCTGCATTAGAACTTGCAGGGGATAACCGGCCAGAACTGGAGAGAGTGCTGAAATATTATTCTGTTGATAGAAGGGATTCGTTGAAGTATAAAGCAGCAAGATTCGTGATCGAAAATATGCCGGGGCATTACTCGTATGATGGGAATGAAATACAACAGTATTATGCTGAGGTATTACTCGTTCTGAATGCTAATATATCCACAGAAGAAAAGTTCAATCTGATTAATCCTATATACAACAAGTATATAAGAGATAATAACAACTACACACAAGATATTAAGATTATATCTGCCGATTATCTTATCTGGAATATAGAAAGAGCCTTCAAGTTGTGGGGAAATAAATTGTGGCTCGAACATTTATCTTTCGATGAATTCTGTGAATACATCTTGCCTTATAAGGTTACAGAACTCCAGAACCTGGATTACTGGCAAGATTCTCTTTATCTTAAATACTGTTTTTTAACAGACAATATACCGGAAAGCCAACATGATGCTTCTATATACCTTCGAGCAACTACTGTTAATGAACATATAAGAGACTCATTTAAAGAAGAAAATACATCTTTTGCCGATGGAGAGTCAAGGGGACGAGGTTATAACCTGCTGAACGCTTCTACCATAGATAAAATTCCTTTTGGTTTATGCGAGGATTACGCTAATATGAATGTTGCTATTTTAAGAAGTTTAGGAATTCCTGCTATAATTGAGAGTTTCCCTTTCTGGCAGTACAAAGGTATGGGTCATATATGGTATTCTGTTCTGCATGATAATGGGAATAATATCCCTGCTGTCGGATTTGAGAACACGCCCGGAGATATTTTCGCACCTTTGGCTAAATATTGTAAAGTATACCGTCATACATATTCCCATAATCTGAAAGTAGCAGAATATTTTTCGAATGCAAAATATATTCATCCATCTATAAATCTATTTAGAAAAGACGTTACAAGTGAATATACAGCTACTAAGAGTATCAATGTTCCCCTAAATGACACTGATCTTAAAGATAAATATGCATACCTGACTTCTTTTACCGGAAGGGACTGGAGAGTACTGGATTTTACAAAGATCAAAAATGGAAAAGCTTGTTTTGAGCAGGTAGCCCATAAAGCAGTCTATATGGTTATGGGATATAACGGCATCAATTTAGTTCCTGCATCACGACCTTTTATAATTCATAAAAATGGTATGCTGGAATATATTGAAATGGATTCGGATAAAAAACAAGAATTAAAACTGTATCGCAAATTTCCAAAAAGTATACGAACGGCTAAAATGGAAAACAGGATTTTGGGAGGGGAGATACATGCTTCTGACAAAGAAGATTTTTCAACTTTTGAGACTATTTATACATTTAATGATCTGATATTTCCTGATACTATCAAGTTACCTGTAAATAGAAAATACAGATATTGGCGGTTCTATTCGAAACAGAATTCCTTATGTAATATAGCAGAATTACAGCTTTATGAACAAGGTAAATTAAACTTTGCGGATGAAAAAATAATCGGCGAAAGCAGAATGTTTAATAACGACCTTAAATTCTCTTGATAAAGCATTTGACAATAAATGGGATACAAATTACATGGCTCCCATTGAGTTGGAAGAGAGCAATATATCGATTGGGATTGATTTCGGTAAGCCTGTTATAGTTGACAGGATACGTTGTGTTCCCCGTAGTGATGACAATGGTATATGTGCAGGAAATGAATATGAACTGATGTATTGGGGAAATAACAGGTGGGAATCTTTAGGGCGAAAAATCGCTGTTGATAGAGTTTTAAGTTATGAATCTGTCCCAGGCAATACAATTTATTGGTTGAAAAACCATTCGAGAGGAATAGAAGAGGGTGTTTTCACTTATAAAGAGGGTAAACAAATATGGTGGTAAAAGGGACTATCCTAAATTTTGTGTAAACGTCAACTACAAGGTTGAAGCTTTATCATATAAATTCTTTCAAATCTCCCCCCCCAAAAAAACGGGGGAGTTTGAAGGGATTTTTCTTTTTAGCGGTTCACTCTTTCTCCAAAGATAACCAAAAACTGATTAAAAATAATGCCCCAGTTCCAAACAGGCTGAGTCCACTTCTTCTCAATCTCACTGATAGCCAGATATACAGACTTCTTCAAAGCATCATCCGTAGGGAACGAGAGTTTGTTTTTAGTGTATTTCCTGATTTTGCCGTTCAGATTTTCAATCAGATTGGTGGTATAAATAATCTTACGGATTTCAAGGGGAAAATCATAGAATGAAGTAAGCTCATCCCAGTTATTACGCCAGGAACGTATTGCATAAGGATATTTTGAACCCCATTTTTGCTCAAACAAATCAAGTTCTGAACCGGCTGATTCTTTGGTGGGTGCGTTGTAAACACTCTTTAAGTCAGCAGTAAACTCTTTCTTCTCTTTCCATACCACATAACGACAAGAATTGCGGATTTGATGTACCACACATATTTGTGTGGTCGATTCAGGGAACACACTCTTTATAGTATCGGTAAATCCACTCAGATTATCAGTTACAGTAATCAGTATATCTTCTACTCCACGGGCTTTTAAATCGGTAAGAACACCCATCCAAAAAGAGGCTGATTCTGTCTTGCCAACCCACATGCCCAATACCTCCTTAAAACCATCCTTATTAAGTCCGACACATAAATAAACAGTCTTATTGATAACCTTGCCGTTTTCTCTGACTTTGAAGACGATACCATCCATGCAGACTATCAGATATAAACTTTCCAGCGGGCGGTTCTGCCATTCAACAGCGGATTGTGTTACTTTATTGGTGATATGTGAGATTGCCGAGGTAGACAGATTTACTCCATAAATCTCATGCATCTCTGATTCTATATCTGAAACACTCATACCTTTGGCATATAGTGATATAACTAACTTCTCGATACATAAACCACGGCTTTGATATTTGGGAACGATAACCGGCTCAAACTCACTTTCTCTATCCCGGGGAATTTCAATAACCGATTCTCCATGTTTACCCTGAATCTTTTTAGGATAACTGCCATTACGGGAATTACCCGTATTAATGCCGTCTTTTGAGCCTTTTTCATAACCTAGATGAGAATCCATCTCGCCCTGAAGCATTCCTTCATAAACCTTGACATGAAGCTCGCTGATGAAAGCTTCTACATCTTCCTGGGTCTTGAACTGACTTAGGAACTCCTTACTTAAAAAATCTTTCGGTAGGTCCATAATACTTACTTTTGATAAAGTTATTAATAAATGAAAACTACAAGTCTTACAACCTGTAGTTTTCATTTACACATTATGCTGGACAATGTCTGGAAAAAATTTAGGTATCTAGTATAACTATAATTATTTTTTGCATAAATATAATGAATAATTGTAAAAATATCCTAGTTTATAACCATTGTAATCACGATGGATTTGTTAGATTCATTAAATATTCAGGTACAACATGAATAACTTGTTTCATTGTTATATATCTTTAAGAATAGTATATGATTCCAATAATATTTTTGAGTCGAGTTCGTCAATTTTTAATTTATGAAAATTGAGACTAAGGTTGACAGATTGTTAAAATATTAATAATATGATAAAATGAAGAGTTTACATCCCTTTTATTAATTATCGAGGTTCACCAAGTCATACTTCTGGCTTCCCATTCCTATTTTCTCAGCATGAACCAGCGCATGAACGCCGTTCTTAGATTCCATACGTTCTACCAAATGTATTTTACCATGATCATTAGAAGCATAAACCTGGTCTACACACGCTTTATCCAGTGCTACCGGGTCTAGAGATGCGAGAATGCCTACATCTCCCATTTCGGGGTTGGCAGGATTGGAGTCGCAGTCACAATCTACAGAAAGGTTATTCATCACACTGATATATATAATATTTTCACCTGCATGGTCTGATACTGCTTTGGCAGCTTCGGACATGGCCTCAAGAAATTCTTCCTGAGTAGGGCTTCCCCAACTATCGGTACTTGTTCCACCGGAATGTATCAACCGTTTACCGTTCGCTGATGCGATACCGATAGACATATTTTTGATAGCTCCTCCAAATCCGGCCATAGCATGACCTTTGAAATGGGAAAGAACAACGGTAAAATCATAATTCAGGTAATTCTTTCCTACTATATCACGTGTCAGGCGTGTTCCTCCGGTTACAGGCAAATCCACTTCACCATCTGCATCCATGATATCCACGTCGGCAATATCCATGAAACCATGATCACGGGCCGCTTTTAAGTGGTCTTCAGTGCTAGAACGCTTACCTCCATATGCAGTATTACATTCAATAATTGTTCCGTTCATCGATTTAACCAGGTCGCCGATAAGGGTGGGTTTCAGAAAGTTTTTACCTCCAGGTTCTCCTGTACTTACTTTTACGGCTACATTATTTCCTTTGGCTTCACGCCCAAGTGCCTGATATACTTTCATCAAAGCTTCGGGAGTTATATCCTTTGTAAAATATACTTTTGGGAGGTCACTGGTCTCGCCAACCTGAGTGTTATTCTGATTTTCTGTTTTACCGGTGGCAGAGGAACAAGCTTGTGTCGATATCATTAACGATACCAGCATCAACATTAAAAAAAATCTTGTCTTTTTCATACTCCTGTTTATTTGGGATTTAATTTATTTATAAATAAGATACTTA
>DQAM01000363.1 GCA_003523545.1 Dysgonomonas sp. | reverse complement strand
GACAACTATTTTTTAGATAATCCCAGATTAAAATATCATCTGCAGCATCCGTTGATGAAGCGTATCGTTGAACTCAAGGAACGCAATTATGCAGATAAAGATAAATTCGACTATGCACCTATCGACTTTGAAGATGCAATGGACAGTTACGAAAAAGTACTTGAAATTGTAGGCGAAATCTGTGCAACAACTATTGGTCCTAATGCAGAAGGTGTCGACCATGATGGTCCAACCGTAGAAAACGGACGTGTTATATATGCGAAAGGTACTCAGGAAAATCTCGATGCCGTACGCAAAGCAGGCCTTATGGGTATTAGCATGCCCCGCCGTTACGGTGGATTGAATTTCCCGAATGTGGCTTATATTATGGCTGCCGAAATGGTATCGGACGCCGATGCTGGATTCGGAAATATCTGGGCTTTGCAGGATTGTGCCGAGACTCTTTATGAATTCGGTAATCCCGAGCAGCACCAAAAATACATACCACGAGTTTGCGATGGTGAAACCATGTCGATGGACTTAACAGAACCTGATGCTGGCTCTGACCTTCAATCAGTGATGCTGAAAGCTGCATATAATGAAGCGGACGGTAACTGGTATCTGAATGGTGTGAAACGTTTCATTACGAACGGAGACTCAGACCTTCACCTTGTATTGGCTCGTTCGGAAGAAGGAACACGCGATGCGCGCGGTCTTTCCATGTTCATTTACGACAAGCGTAACGGAGGAGTGGATGTACGCCGTATCGAAAATAAAATGGGTATCAAAGGTTCTCCTACCTGCGAACTTGTTTATAAAAATGCTAAAGTAGAACTTTGCGGCGACCGCAAGTTAGGTCTTATTAAATATGTAATGGCATTGATGAACGGCGCACGTTTGGGTATCATGGCTCAGGCTGTCGGACTAAGCGAAGCTGCTTACAGGGAAGGAGAAGCATATGCAAAAGAGCGTAAACAATTTGGAAAAGCGATTATTGAGTTTCCAGCTGTATATGAAATGCTTGCACTGATGCGCGCAAAAGCCGATGCTTCACGGACCATGCTGTATGAGACTGCCCGTTTTGTGGATGTTTACAAAGCATTGGAAGATATTTCCAGAGAACGTAAACTCGAACCTGAAGAACGTCAGGAAATGAAAAAATACAGCAAGCTTGCCGATGCTTTCACCCCGATGGGTAAAGGTATGACTACCGAATATGCTAACCAGAATACCTACGATGCTATCCAGATACATGGTGGTTCGGGATTCATGAAAGATTATGCCTGCGAACGCTTGTACCGTGATGCACGTATCACTAACATTTATGAAGGAACAACCCAGCTGCAGGTAGTAGCCGCTATACGCCACGTCACAACAGGAACATATATCAATCAAATTCGTGAGTATGAAGCAATGGAATACAAACCGGAGCTGGAAGACCTGAAGATGAGATTGATCGGTATGACTGCAAAATACGAAGAATTGGCAGGTATTGTAACCGCAGATAAGGATCAGGAGTTCTTAGATTTTCATGCACGCCGTCTGGTAGAATCGGCTGCACATTGTATCATGGGATATCTTTTACTTCGTGATGCTACCAACGATGAAATGTTTAACCGTTCGGCAGAAGTCTATGTCAGATATGGTGAAGCTGAAGTAAATAAAATGTATTCATACATTAAAAACTTCGAGCGCAAAGATCTGGGATATTTCAAAGTACAGTAATACAAATACAATACAGTAAATATTCTCTATATAACTAAATAAAGCCGATGTAAAATCGGCTTTATTATTTAAAGATCATCCGGAATACCTTCCGACTCTTTTTCTGTTTTAGATATTATCTCAATTAATTCATATTCGTATGATGAACCGTCCTCACGAGGAATTTCAATATATATTTGTTTTACTTTGACCATATATTCGAATCCTTCTGTATAGTCTGTGAATCCACTTATGTAATTACAAAAAGGTTTCCATTCATTCTTTCCTTCTTTTACAATATAGCCCCCATATTCCTGACCTGAAGGAAGCGCTTGGCAGGTGGTTGTACGGGAAGCAATCGTCATTGTTAGTACTTTTTCATTATCATCATCATCGCTGCACGAAACAAATAAAGCACAGGCTAAGATTGCAAATAAAATAGATTTAAGTCGTAAACTTTTCATGATGTATATTTTTAGGTTTCTATATATAATATAGAAGATGTTAATGATTACATTTTGTTGCATTATATTGCATAGATATTTTTGAAGAATATAAAAAAAGCCCCTGATAAATCGGACAACTTCTAAAAACACATATTATTTTTTAATATTTACTTTTATCTCAATTGCATACGAGAATGCCATATCTATATATCCAATGAAAATTATGGGGTTTATCCGTATTTTAAGTTATATCTTGCTAAATATAGTTTTTTCATAAAACCTGTAATCCAGTTGCTTTGTTCATCCCTAATAAACCAATATAAAACAGTTAGATTATGAAGACAACTATTAACCCTTATATTTCATTTAATGGAAATTGTGAGGAAGCTTTTAATTTTTATAAATCAGTATTCAGAAAAGAATTTAAAAACGTAAGCAGATATAAAGAAATACCTGGCGACAAACCCTTATCCGAAGAAGAAGGAAATAAGATTATGCATATATCGTTAGGAATTACCGATGATATAGAATTGATGGGAACGGATACACCCGAACTTATAGACGAGAATGTAAAAAAAGGAAATAATGTGACTCTTTCGGTTATGCC
>DQAM01000486.1 GCA_003523545.1 Dysgonomonas sp. | reverse complement strand
TTTTTACCGTTTTTTCCACTGTAACAATAAAACTCATTCTCGGTATGATTGGGGTGCTGCTCTTCCTACGTATGACAGGAAAAACCCAAATGGCTAACCTTACCCCTCTCGACACCGTAAACACCATTGTACTCGGAGCTTTGGTTGGTAGCATTATCTATATGCCCGATACCCGTGTCTGGATTCTCGGATTTGCCATGCTGGTGTGGTTTATCCTTAACATACTCGTCAGGTTGTTGCTCAGGGTCAACTTCTTTAGCCGTATTATCCATGGCGAGCCGGAAATAATAATTAAAGACGGCAAAATCAACCTTGAAATAATGAAGAAGAACAATCTGGGCATCGACCAGTTCCGGGCTAAACTCAGGGAAAGCGAAATATTTTCGTTGCTTGATGTTGACGAAGTAGTATTTGAAACAGACGGCGAATTTACCATTATTAAAAAGAACAAAGGTTCGGAATCTTACTTATTAATTAGTAACGGCGACATTGTAAAAGAAGAACTTAAAAGTTCGGGACATGATGAAAATTGGCTGAAGAAGCATCTAAGCGATTTAGGTTATGAAAACTATGATGAATTGTTCGCTGCCGAATACACGCCTAAGAGAGGTTTTTATGTGATTGATAAAGATGGTAATATAATGAATAAAAACAAACAAGGTGAGGTAAACAAGGTGGATGAACTTGATATGGATAAGGTGGATAAAAACTAACTATTATATCAATCTACCACCAAATCTTTGAATGAGAATCTGGGCTACTTCTCCTTTCAGCGATTGATCCAATCCTGCTATGAACATTTGCAGCATTTCATCGTTTGTAATGTCATAATACATATTCCAGTTCAATATAGTTTTTTCCTCTTTTTCTTCTATTGTTACCAATAAAAGTGATTGTTCAAAACCCATAGGATGTGGTTCTTCATCAAGAGAAGCCCAACCTTGATTAGATTCATACCAAACCATTGCGGAACGAGCGACCATATCCTCACTACCATCCTCAGCTTCATAGTAGATTGTATATTCGGTGCATTTTCCCGAATCGTTTGTTGTTGATTCGACACTATTTACACCACAACAGTTAGAAAATATATTTGCCGGGTTGGCTACAAACTTCCACACTTCATCGACCGATGCATTTAACTTTATCATAATACCTTTTCTCTGTGGGCTGGTTACCCATTTATCAGCTGATGGAAATTTCATAGTATAACTCATTATATTCTTAGTCTTTTATTTGTTAAATGGCATAATTAATTATGCCGGTAAAGATAACCATATACTATAAGAAAAGAAATAAAACCGATACCTTTGCACTTGAAAATTAATTGAATCGATCCTGGTATCATGAATAAACCCCAAGAATTAGCCATCGTCAAAAAACTAACCCAAATAGATGAGGAACACCGTATCGTTTTAAATGAAATTGGCTGGACAAGTCGCGTCTATATCGTTGATGACGGCAAATTTGTTTTCAAATTTCCAAGAGGCAAAAAATATAAGGAAGAATGCGAACACGAACTTAGCATTTTAAAACTTATCAGCGAATACGAATTCAATGTAAATCTTCCGGTCATTAAATGGCTTGGCGAAGACACTTCTTACGCAGGTTTTCATGGTGTTCAGGGAGAATCAATGTCAGCAGAATTCATCGATAAGTTAAGCGAAACACAGAAGAGGGAAGTAGGCACGCAGATAGGTTTATTCCTGAAAAAGCTCCACACAATTGAATACAAAGGCGAAAGTCCGACTAATGAAAGCAGTGAAATAGAATCGTTTCAAAAGTCATTCTTAAAGAAAAAGCCCATATTAAAAAAGCATTTTAATGAAAACGAATTGGACGCCATTGAAGAACTCGTAACAAGTCTGCCTCAAAAATCCGCAAACCTCGGCACAGAATATGTTTTTTGTCATTGTGATTTAGGCTACAATAATATCCTATTAACCGACGATTGCAAAGTAGGGATAATCGATTTTGGTGATGCCGGTATTTTCGAAAAGTCGTATGACTTTACCGGACTCGAAGATGATACGATGTTAGACGCAGCAATAGTAGCTTATGGCGGCGACGAAGTTTTAAGGGAAAAAGTAGCCATCAGACGACAACTCTTGCCGTTAATGGAAATGCTGTTTTTAATTGACAGAAAGGATGAGGAAGGCATTCTTGAATGTGCAGGCATAATGCGGGATAATTTGAAATAGGAAAAGAAATAAGAGTTAAATCAGAAAATAAGTCCAGACAAAGTTCAGTTACTAAGTTAAATAAACGAAGGTATGGATAAACGCGAATGGTCTGATAAGTTAAAGCAACTACATTCAATCATAAAAAAGAATGAATATCAGGAAGAGTCCAAGAAATTGATTTTTGAACTTCATCAAATGGTTTATGCTTCTGAAATGTCAGGTATAGATAGTACTACATTCGAAGATAAATTATGGAATGGTATGAATGAAGAAACTGCGAGAAAGGCTGTTAATAAGAAAGGGCGGACGATTCTTTATGGAATCTGGCATTCTACCCGGATTGAGGATATTACGATGAATTTACTGGTTGCCGGAACAGATCAGATATTTGAAAAAGATAACTGGTTCTCAAAAATCAACTCCCCAATTCGGCATACCGGTAATTCTTTGAATGCAAATGAAATTCTGCATATGTCTTCACTTATAAATATAGAAGAACTCAAAGCATACAGGATTGCTGTAGGACGAAATACCGAACACATTATCCGTAAATTGAGTAATGGAGAAATGAGACGTAATGTCTGTAAAGAAAACCTACAACGGATTCTGGATGAAAAAGCGGTTGAAAATGTAGATTCCGCAAACTGGCTGATTGACAGCTGGGGCAGAAAAAATGTTGCAGGAATAATATCGATGCCTTGTTTACGGCATCAGTTTGTACATCTAAATGAATCAATGGAAGCTAAAAACAAGAAATCAACCAGAAAGGATTAGGAAGGATGGTGCTATCTATTCGTTAGCACTGTTGAGGTTTCCACCTGTCTTTCCGGGATATTCCAGTATTTTTTCAGCAATACATTTTTCTCTTCCTCGGTAACTTCCCGGAAGCCGTTTTTAAGATAAAAGTCGATAGCCCACTTTGCATCTTTCCATGTACCGATGAGAATTGGTTTTTCCTGGTTTTCAGTCAGGAAATGAAGCAACTTTGTACCGATACCGCCTTTTCTTTTGCGGGTACGTACGTAAGCATGACGAATCAGCTTAACGTCAAGCACATCCTGAATGCCCATTACGCCAATGATCTCTCCCTCTTCTTCATAGCAGTAGAAAATAACTCCGTCGGCAATCTCATGTTTTAACTCTTCCATCGGCATGTAAGGTTCTTTCCACCGGTCTGCCGGGATAATGCCTTTGTATGCAACGGAAGCATCGTTTATTATTTCGTGGATGGTATTTATATCTGATTCGGTGTATTTTCGTATCATACGGCTTTATTATTAATGAGATGGAACGGAGGGCAAAGATAGTTATCTGCTGACAATAAGGTTTTATTTTTCTATCAAAAACTCATTTCAAATATCCAATCGTGAAGCCATTTAACCCATCTCCCCGAAGAACAACTCATTAACATGAATCGTATCCAGAAACTCCCGTGATTCCATAATAAAACCATTTTCAATTTTCATCAAAGTAACAATTTCATTATCATATATCTTTCCGTCCACCCTCACGGCATGATTGTTTACATGTACGGCAACTTTATTCCCGTCGGCTATTATGGAGCGGACTGTGATAGTTAATCCTTTGGGAAAGCGCTCCCGTATTATATTGAATGTCATATTCCTGCTTTCCGGTGTCTGCCACCCGCCGAGCGGCCATGAATTCTCCCCGCAAATCCAATAGGTGGAGTCTGGTGACTCATATCTGGACAAATCTTCAAAACGTCCTGCTGTTACTGCTTCAAAATAGGCTTGTACAATTTCTTTTGCTTCCACTTTTATCTGTTTTTTAATTGTTACTGTTTGTCAGGAGTTAACCTGATTAATATTATTTCGCTACGTGTTCCTAAACGCACAGGGGCGAAAATAGTTCCACTGCCTTCCGATACATAAATATTCATGGTTTCGTACTTGTAAAGCCCCTTGTTATAACCAAACATCAGTTTAGCGATGAAAGTAAAAGGAAATATCTGACCCGCGTGGGTATGGCCTGCCAAAAGCAAACCGGCGTCTTTTTCCTGCATATATTTCACTCCATCCGGACGGTGGTGTAGTACGATTGTTAGATAGTTTTCTCTTATCTCCAGCCCGTTCAACACATCCTCAATCGTTTCAGAATCCTCCGCCGTATGCATATCAAAAGAATTGCGGTCGGCAAGCATATTGTTAAGTCCGATAATCTGCAATTCCTTGAAATATGCTACCTCGTTTAAAAGAACGGTTGCATTTGCACCTTTCATTTGCTTAATTACATCCTCTACCCCCACATGTTGGTCATGGTTGCCATAGACAAAATAGTGAGGCATATTCAATGTGCGGAATGCTGCTAAAACATCTTCGTTTGCACCGAAGTGCGCTTTGCTGTCGAACATATCGCCTGTATTAAAAACCACATCGGGATTAAGTTCTTTTATCTTGCGGACGATTTTATCCGCCTCTCTTTTCCCCCGGAAATTTCCTAAATGGACATCCGTAATATGAACCGCCCGTATTTCCTGTGTCAGTCCTTTCAGAGGGATGGTTATTTCTTTTACTTTTATAGTATAGGCATTCAATACTCCATACGCAGTCAGCAATACTGTAAGACCGACTGAAAGCATTCCCCGGATAGGAGGTTTGAAATGAAAAATCAAATTCAGTATATCCACCAGTACGACAGACAGTAAAAAGAATATAAATATGGAAATTCCTATTCCTCCTACAATAAATACGGCTTTTCCTATTGGGTTCGCCACCGTGGCGAAAGCTGTCATACAAAGAAAGGCTATGGCAAAGAGGGCGACAAATCCCCATACCCATGCCTTTTTAGGTATGGACGGAAAAAATAACGCACATCTGTTAGACATATAAATGATTGCCCCGGCTACCAAAGCAAGTATTACTACTAAAAATATGATCATACCAATATATTTCATGCTAATATCTATTAATTCATGTTGCGAAATTCGACAGGTGTTTGTCCGGTTTTACTTTTGAACAGACGGCTGAAATATTGCGGGTATTCAAACCCAAGCGAGAAAGCAATTTCATTGACTGTAAGATTGGTTGTCAGCAGCAGGCTCTTAGCTCTTTCAATCAGATAGGCATGAATATGCTGCTGCGTATTCATCCCCGTAAGATTACGAAGCAAGTCGCCCAGGTAATGGGTTGACATGCCTAATTCGGCAGCAATATCTTTTGCTGTGATGATTTTTTCTTTATCGCTGTCGAAATATGTATGGAGTATGGATTGAAATCGTGTCAGTATATCCGCCTCCACACTATTTCTTGTCCGGAACTGGCGGGTATAAAAGCGTTCGGCATAATTGAGCAATACATCCAATTGCGAGACGATTATGTCCTGTGTATGCTCGTCGATGCTGCGCTTGTATTCAGTATCAATGCTCTCCATCAGGACTTCGGTCTGCGCCCTTTCCGCATCGGATATATGCAGAGCCTCGCTGGTTTCATACGAAAAGAATTTCAGTTTACTGATTTTCGTTCCCAACGGATATTTCCGGATAAAATCGGGATGGAACACCAGCATCCAGCCCCATGAGTTAGTCTGTGCAGCCTGTTCAGACCATAAATGTATTTGTCCCGGAGCAAAAAAGCTCATCAGGCCTTTGGCAAAATCATACTCACGCCAACCGTATTTTGCCGTGCAGTTGGTTCCGTCTTTGATGACGATAAAATATAGATTGATCTGTACAGGTTTACCAATAGGCACAAAATCTTTTATATCCGCCAGTCGGCAAATGCTTATTAACGGATGATTGGCAGGGGGAAGGCTTAACAACTCCGTACATTCCTCGACCGTATTTATTCTGATTATTTCATCGTTTTTCATCACTTGAAATATTTTACTTGTTTATGCAAAAGTACAACGTAACATCCTGTTAGTAACTATACAAAACGGAGATTGTTCTATACAAAATGAAGATACGTAAGTTAGTTGGTATTAATAAAAGCACGCTTTTTCGAAAATGAGTAACTCAATTACCTATCAAGGCTTAAAACTTTGTACCTGCCTCATGCTCAAAGAATACACCATAGCCCATATCCTGCAATCCCCACAGGAAACCATCCCCTATTACATAGGCACCTTCGAAGGAACGGACGACCCCGACATCGAGTGGCCTCACCGCCATGCGTTCTATTCGCTGGTATGGTTTACCGAAGGAACCGGCTTTTATGTGGTAGATTTTCAGGAATACGAAATCAGGAAAGACCGGATATTTTTTGTAAGTCCCAAGCAAGTGCATAACTGGGATTATTCCGAAAACAGCTGTGGCTATGTATTGATGATTGACCTCACATTCGCCCGTCAGCTGCAACTCGAATCACATTATCCTTATGTAGATATTACCACACAAAATGATTTCCTGCAAGAATTATTCACCAACCTGGTCGACGAAAGCAGCAAGGACGATGCCCTTTCTTCCAAAGCCATACAATCAGGCATATCCTATCTATACGCTGTACTCGCACGCATTGCCAACGATAATGGCCATCATTATCCGGCCACAAACCAAACCATAGATACATTCAAAAAACTTGTTTACGAAAACCACACCCTCCACAAAGTCGAAGACTATGCACGTAAAATGAACCTCCCCGAAGACACATTCAATACACTGGTAAAAACATCCACCGGAATCTCCGCCAAGCAATATATCCTTGACCTTAAAATAACCGAAGCCAAACGTCAGCTAATCTATTCGCAGTTCAATATCAACGAAATAGCCTTTAATCTCGGTTTCGAAGATCCGTCTTACTTCACCCGCTTATTTAAAAAGAAAACCAACCTTTCACCTTCCGATTTTCTGAAAAAGTACAGAAAACAGCTATAAAAAGTCCTACCCATACACCTGCATCTACCTCTAACTTTGTGCCTGTAATTAAACAGCTACAAAAAAGATGAATAATTTAGAAATCGTACAAAAGTATTTTTCCCTGTTCCTGACAGGTAAAACACAGGAAGCATTTGAACTGATAAGCGATAACGCCGTATGGACAATAAAAGGT
>DQAM01000471.1 GCA_003523545.1 Dysgonomonas sp. | reverse complement strand
AGGATATTCAAAATAGAAACTTATATCTAAATCTACGGTTTTTTCAATAATTTCAGCATTTTTGATTGCCTCCAGAGCTGCTTCCCTATAAGCAACGATCAGTCCGCTTGTCCCTAATTTGATTCCTCCGAAATATCTGATAACCAATATTAATACATCAGTAAGTTCATTTGAATTAATTTGACCGAGGATGGGTTTGCCTGCTGTTCCGGAAGGTTCCCCGTCATCATTGGCCCTGAATTCTTTTCTTTCAGGACCTAACATGTATGCCCAGCATATATGCCTGGCATCGTAAAATTCTTTGCGGTATTTTTCTAGTTCATTTTTTACATCTTCGACGGTTTCTACGGGTATTGCATAGGATATGAATTTACTTCTTTTTTCGGTGAAGTTTCCTTTTGCAATATCCTTAACAGTCCTGAATGTATCCATGATTTATATTTATATATCCTGACTCTGATTCTGGTGAGAGGAAATGACAGAATCAGCAATAATCTGCATTTTTTTAGGTAAAGCCGATTTCAACTGCAACTTTTCCTGTGTGACAGGGTGCTTAATTATTAATTCGCTGGCGTGAAGTGCTATTCTTCTTATAGGACTTATTTTAGAACCGTATTTTTTGTCACCGATAACAGGTGTCCCTATCGATTGTAATTGAACTCGTATTTGATTTTTACGGGCAGTATCCAATTTTAACCTCAGCAATGCATACTTATTGTTAGCTGCTATTGTTTCATAGTGGGTTACGGCTTTTAGTCCGCCATTATCAGATGGGGAGGAAAATACCACAAAGTTTTTATTTTCGGTCAGCCATGATGTGATGGTTCCACTCGCAGGAGTCGGTTTACCTTCCACTATTGCTTCGAAATATCTTTGGGGGGGGTAAAGGTTCCAGTACTTTTGTAATTCTTCCTGTATCTCTTTACTTTTCGCGAAAAGCATAATACCGGAAGTTTCCCTGTCGAGCCTGTAGAGGACATATACCTGCTCTTTATTGTTCCGGCTTTTTATATAATTGTTGACTATGTTATAAGCGGTTTCTTTTAATTGATCTTTTCCGGTGGAAACGGACAAAAGCCCCGATTCTTTATCAATAGCTATGAGATATTTATCTTCGTAAATAATAGTCGCACCTTTGATTTTCTTTAATTCCTCCGCTTTATTGTATCTGTGAATTGTTATAATATCACCAGGATTGAGTGGATGATTAAACTGAGAGATCGTTTCTCCGTTTACTTTTATCTGCTTATGCGTAAGCAGGGATTTAACAGCACTGCGGCTTTTCCTGATATTTTTATTGATAAGGAAAGAAAGTAACTCGTCTTTTTCTGTTGCTTTTATTTCCTGCAGGATTGTATTTTTATTTTTCATTTATATTTTATTTAAATGCAAAGTTAGCCAAAAATATTAGATTAATATTTATAGATAACAGGGTGAGTATTCACAAATACTCATAATAATGAATCTTTTTCGGACAAATAATGAATATATTGATCTAACTTTTGGAAGTATATTTATATTTATTTCTATTTTTGCAACCTTAGCTTATGTTAAAAAGAAATTTATTTTATTCGAATGCTAACAGTTGAAAAAATAGGAGGCACCTCGATGTCTCAATTCAAGGATGTATTTACCAATATCATTAAGGGTAAAAGGAGTCCCGAAGAATATCATAACCGTATATTCGTTGTCTCAGCATATAACAATGTCACCAATTGGTTATTGGAGCATAAGAAGACAGGTGAGCCCGGGGTATATGTTCAGTTTTTGGAGAACAAAGACTACAGTATGGCTCTTGATAACCTGTGCCAGCGACTGGTTCTTATTAATAAATCATTCGAAGACATTGGACTTAATCAGGAGGAAGCGAAAGAATTTATTGAATACCGTGTCAAGCAGGCGAAAATAATGCTTTACAGCCTGAGTAAAGTTTTGGCTTCAGGGTATGTAAACAATGAAGATATTTGCCTGGCGGCCCGTGAGATTTTAGCTTCGATAGGGGAGGCGCATTCCGCCTGGAACTCAGTAAATATTCTTAATAATAATGGTATAACCGCACGTTTTATTGATTTGTGTGGTTTTAACGATTCTTTGCCGTTAACTATCGATGAACGAATCGCTAAAGCGTTTGAAGGAATAAATTTTGATAAAATATTATGTGTAGCCACCGGGTATACGAAAGGAACAGAAGGAATCATGCGGGCATTTGACCGTGGATATACAGAAGTTACTTTTAGTAAAGTGGCAGTACAGGTCAAAGCTGACGAAGCTGTTATACATAAAGAATACCATCTCTCCAGTGCAGACCCGGGTATCGTAGGTGTCGACAAAGCTGTACCGGTGGGACGTACCAATTTCGTCATAGCAGATCAATTGGCCGATATAGGTATGGAAGCAATCCATCCGAAAGCGGCCAAGCCGCTCGAATTGGCAGGTATAAATATAAGGATAAAGAATACATTCGATCCGGAACATCCGGGTACATTGATTACAAAAGAGTATATATCTCCGGAAGCGAAAGTTGAAATAGTATCGGGAACACCTAAAGTGCTGGCTATTGAAATTCATGATCCCATGATGGTAGGTGAAGTTGGATTTGACTTACGCATAATGACGCACTTTGCCAAATATGGCGTTAGTTACATTCTTAAATCTACCAACGCAAACTCGATAACGATGGTGATTTGGGATAATATTAAGTCAAAAGAACTGATTGCGGACCTAAAATTACATTTTTACCAGGTTTGTGTAGTACCCGTTTCGATAGTATGCGCTATGGGAACCAACATTGCAATGCCCGGCTTCCTTTACAGAGCTTCTAAAGCTCTTTACGAAAAGGGAATAAATATCGAAAGTTTCGGACAATCGCTCCGTCAGGTCAATATGCAGTTTGTAATTAACAGAGAATCATACGAAGATGCAGTCATTGCTCTGAACGATGCTTTGTGTATACAAGTGTAATAATGAAATAATTATCATTAAAAGCACATGACTTTAGTTAATTTTACTAATAAATTTTTTTGTAGTGGTTGTAAAAACAAATATATCTCTTATTTTTGTAGAGATAATAATGAGTTTTCTATATAAGAAGAAATTTAGAATACCAAGAAATATATTGATGTATATATTAAAATTTAGCATAAAATCAAGATACTATATAACTATTGATCGCTTCTCTGTTTCACCTAGTAAATTTTTTGATGAATAA
>DQAM01000472.1 GCA_003523545.1 Dysgonomonas sp. | reverse complement strand
AAAACCTGGACTGTCACTTAAAGAAATAATAAAACTGCCCGTTGCTGAGTGGAAAGATAAGATGTATAATGATTTTGAACGAAGCGTTTTTCCACAATACCCTGTTATAAAAGAAATCAAAGAAAAATTATATAATCTTGGTGCCGTATATGCTTCGATGTCCGGGTCAGGGTCTTCCGTTTACGGAATATTTGATAATCCGCTGGATATAAGAAAATATTTCCCCGATTATTACGTATGGCAACAGAATGAAGGGAGCTGAAACACCTATCTTAACTTCATCAGATGTGTTAAATTAACATCCATAGAGCCGTATTTATCATAATACATAAGCTTTTTTACTATCTTAGATGCTAATTAATAAATAACAGAATATAACCTAAACCTTAACCTAAATTGACAAGTATGTTTAAAAGACTTTTGCCTGTATCTGTTTTCGCTGTGGCAGTATCTCTGTTCTCTTGCGACGGTACAACCGAAAAAGTTCAGAAACCATACAACGAAGGTATAAACATTACTCCTATACCTGTTGAAATGGTGCAAAACGAAGGAATCTTCGAACTGAATAAGAATGTTGTTTTCACGGTAAGCGATCCTTCTTTGAATACAGTAGTTAATTACTTCTCTTCTAAAATCGGAAAGTCTACCGGATATTCTCTTTTCCAACAGGACAATAAGCCGGAATCAGGATTTATCAGCCTTAGCCTGAAAAGTGATCTTCCTGTGAATGATGAAGGTTATTTGCTGGAGGTTACTAACAACGGTATCACCATCGAAGCTAAAACTCCTCAGGGAGCCTTCTACGGTATGCAGACGGTTATGCAATTACTTCCTGCCGATATTGAAAGCAATAGCGTGATCAATAATATTGCCTGGAATATTCCGGCAGTGAAGATCAAAGACGAACCACGTTTCGGATATAGGGGTATGCACTTGGATGTAAGCCGTCATTTTACAAGCGTGGAAGATGTGAAAAAGCAATTGGATGTATTGGCGATGTTCAAGATCAATACGTTCCACTGGCATCTAACCGACGACCAGGGGTGGCGTGTCGAAATAAAGAAGTATCCTGAGCTTTCAACCATCAGTTCGACCCGGATCGAAGGTGAGGGCGATGAATACGGCCCTTATATTTATACGCAGGAACAAATAAAAGATGTAGTTGCATATGCTAAAGAGCGTTTCATCGAGGTGATTCCCGAAATAGAACTTCCAGGTCATGCAGTAGCAGTACTGGCGGCTTATCCTGAATTGTCATGTACAGGAAAACCTATCGAAGTGCGTAATATATGGGGGATTGCCAACGATGTTTTCTGTGCTGGTAACGATTCGGTATTCCAATTCCTCGAAAATGTTTTTGCTGAAGTAGTTCCTCTTTTCGAAAGCGATTACTTCCATGTCGGAGGAGACGAATGCCCTAAAATCAGATGGAAAGCATGTCCGAAATGCCAGGCCCGCATCAGAGAATTAGGTATAAGAGGAGACAAAGAACATTCTGCAGAAGAGAAGTTGCAAAGCTACTTCGTTCAGCGTATGGAAAAGGTTCTTCTGAAGTATGATAAAAAGATGATCGGTTGGGATGAGATCCTCGAAGGAGGATTAGCTCCGACTGCAACCGTTATGAGCTGGCGTGGCGAAGATGGTGGTATTGCATCGGCTAATATGGGGCATGATGTAATAATGACTCCTCAGCAATGGATGTATCTGGATAAGTATCAGGGAGATGAAAACTTACTGCCTGTAACTATCGGAGGATACCTGCCTCTTGAGAAAGTGTATGGATATGAACCTGTTCCCGAAAAGATAGCGGAAGATAAGAAGCATCACATCTTGGGTGCACAAGTTAATATCTGGAATGAATATAAGTACAATCTGGATGTAAGGGAGTTAGATATTTATCCCCGTGTAATTGCCTTGGCTGAATTGACATGGTCGCCTAAAGAGCGCAAAGATTACAAAGATTTTGAGCGTCGTATAAATAATCAGCGCGTTCGTCTGGATATGCATAATATTAATTATTATATTCCGATGCCGGAAGATAAGAATGCTCCATCATGTAATTTCCAGGCTTTCACCGATAATGTGACTCTTGAATTTAAAACGACCGAACCCGTAAAGATTGTTTATACAACCGATGGATCAGAGCCTGCTGTTGATTCTCCTGTTTATAGCGGACCTCTTAATTTTACTGAAAATACTACGGTTAAAGTGCGCTCTGTATTATTGTCGGATAAAATGAGTCCGGTACGTACCATTCAACTCGAAAAGCAAACCTATGCGCCCGCTGTGGAAAGACCTGCCGGAGAAAAACCGGGACTGAAAGCGGAATATTATAAAGGTGTTGCCCGTAAAGTTTCAGAGTTGGAAGGTAAAACTCCTGATGAAACGGAATATGTCGCAGCTCCTCAAAAATCAAAATACAGAGTTCCTGATTATCGTGAAGTTTATCCTGAAGATTTTTGCAGTACAATCCTGACCGGTTACATTAATATCCCCGAAGACGGTGTATATTATTTTGAAACTGATTCAGAAATGTGGCTTGACGGACAATTATTCATCACCAACGAAGGAGGTGAAGGAACGGCCCGCAGATTCTCGCGTGCTGATAAATCGGCTGCTTTAGCAAAAGGACTTCATCCTGTTAAGATAGTTCGTTTGGGAGCTATATTCGGCGGATGGCCTACTCAGTGGGAAAATATGTGGGTGTCTATCCGTCCGGAAAAAGAAAACAAGTTCAAACCAATGGATGAATCTTATTTCCTATAAATATATTTATAGATATTAAGCTTATCTATTAAAATATGAATAG
>DQAM01000489.1:687-6088 GCA_003523545.1 Dysgonomonas sp. | reverse complement strand
CATGTTATAAGAATTTATAGAATACCTTTCATTTAACATCTGAACACAGGATATACCGAAATGTAAATAATAAACTTTTTACTATCTTTATATAAGAAGGCTACCAGGTTTAAACGAATTCTTACTAACCAATATATTTTTGATCGGTTTTCCATCACTCCCAGTACAGATATAATATATAGATACTTCGTCCTCTTTATTTTTTATGCACCTTGAACACAAAGCCGGAGATAAGCTGTTTATCGATTTTGCAGGCAAAAAATTATCCATCGTAAATAAAGACAGCGGTGAGATTCTTCCGGTAGAAGTCTTTGTAGCTATCCTTCCCTGCAGCCAGCTGACTTATGTGGAAGCAGTGGCCACCCAAAAGAAAGAGGACTTAATAACAGCTTGTGAACATACCCTCCAATACATTGAAGGCGTACCCCAGGTCATTGTTCCGGATAACTTAAAAGCTGCCGTAACCAAGAGCAGTAAATATGAGGCTGTTATCAATGACGACTTCGCTGATTTTGCAGACCGCTATGGCTGCAGTGTCATTCCCGCCAGGGCGTACTGCCCCGGGACAAAGCTTTGGTAGAAGGAGCGGTAAAACTCATTTACCGAAGTATTTATCTGCGTATAGAAGAACGAGTCTTCCATAATTTACCTACCCTGAATGCAGCTATCAGGGCAGCCCTTGAAGTCCATAACAACGCTCCGTTCTCAGGCCGTAGTTACAGCCGTCGCGACCAGTTTGAGGAGATTGAGCGTATGACCTCAATCCTATAAGTTATGAGCTGAAGAAACAAGCTTTGGCTACCGTACAGAAGAACAGACATATCCGTCTGGGAGAAGATGCCAAAGAAAAAACCTCTAAAAGTTCTTAAAATTCAGAGGCTTACTTCATTTTACAGTCTTACATAAGTGATGCCACCGGCAATAAATAAAGAAAGGACTGTCCCCGGCAATAGATTTAAAACCCCCTGTCTATAAATTCATTCCGCCTGATACCTCTATACGTTGTCCGGTTATCCATTTAGCGTCTTCGGTACACAGAAAAGCAACCACTCCACCTATATCCTCGGGCAGACCAACACGCCCTAATGCGGTTACATCAGCTATATGCTTATTGATTTCTGCGTTATCGCGGACGTGTCCTCCTCCAAAATCAGTGGCTATTGCTCCCGGCGCAACTACATTCGCCCGGATCGTGCGCACAGCCAATTCTTTAGCCAAATACCGGGTCAAAACCTCCACGGCGCCTTTCATCGAGGCATAACCGGAAGAACCTGGATTTGAAAAACGGGTGAGTCCTGATGAAATATTTATGATACCGCCGCCGTCGTTCATATATTTCAATGCTTTCTGCGTGAGGAAGAAAACTCCTTTGAAATGTATATTCATGGTTGCATCGAATTGCTCTTCGGTAATATCGGTAAAAAGGCCGTATAGAGCAGTTCCGGCATTGTTGACTATAAAATCGAATTTGCCGTTGGTCGTTTCTTTTTTCAGATACTCTGCTAGTTGCCCGAAAAAAGTATCGAATGATTCTATTTTGCTTGCATCGAGTTGAAAAGCAGCGGCTTTTCGTCCCATAGCCTGTATTTCGGCTACTACCTTATCGGCTTCTTGTTTATTACTGTTATAGGTAATTACTACGTCGATTCCTTTTTGGGCGATACTAACCGCCGTATCTTTCCCGATGCCACGGCTTCCGCCGGTAATCAAGGCAATTTTACTTTCTGTATTCATCGTTTGTTCTTTAAAATTGATACTGCAAATTTAACAGAGAAACAGGACAGAATGTTTGCAAACATCAAACGACTATTTGTAAGATTCAAATAATTAATCCGAAGAACGAAAGCCTAATGGGGTGACGGATGAATATTTTTTGAAGAAGTTGGAGAAATGTGCAATTTCCTCGAAACCTAATGACCAGGCAATCTCTGATATATTCCAGTCGGTTTCTTTCAGCAATATTTTAGCTTCCTGCATAAGCCGGCTGCTGATAAGTTCGGTAGTCGTTTTGCCTGTATTTTCTTTCAACACTTTGTTAAGGTGGTTTACATGGACAGCCAAGCGGTCGGCATAGTCCTTTGCAGTGCGTAGTTTCAGCTTTTGCTGTGGTGATTCGATGGGAAACTGGCGTTCAAGCAGTTCAATAAATAAAGCGGTGGCACGTGCAGCTGCATTGTGCGAGGGATAGAGCGCTGTAGCGGGTTGCAACTTTTGTCCATAATGAATTAATTCAACAACATAGTTGCGAAGCAGGTCATATTTGTAAGCGTAATCGGAAGTGAGTTCCTTCTGCATTTTACGGAGAATATTTTCTATCTCGTTTGCTTCGTCGTCAGTGACTTGAAAAACGGGATAGCCTCCCGGCTGATAGATAGGGAGTTGGTCCAACGCTATGCCGCTTTTGCTGCGTATCAGAAATTCATCGGTAAAGACACAATAGATCCCGGTCAGTTGCGGATCTTGGGGTATCCAGCGATAGGGCAGCCGTGGTGTACCGAACAGGAGTGCATTTGTTTCTACCCTGATTACTTTATCGGCATATTCGGCGGTGCTCCTTCCCTTTATCAGGCCGATTTTATAGAATGCTCTTTTATTGTAAGGCATTACGGCTTTGTGCTTCCAGTTTTCGATGGTTTCAGCCAGGTCGAATACATTAAAGTGCCCTATTTCCTTGTTGATATCAGAAGGAAGCAGGCTGTTTATATCTTTCTCTTTTCGTTCGGCGATGTTTTTATAGAAGTCCTGAAGTGATATTATCTTAATATTTTTCATACGATGGCAAGTTTGTAGAATTCAAATATAGAGAGTTTGCCGGTTTATTCAATGGCTTAGTGCTAATTTTCTATATTTATTCTACGCATTCAACTTATCTTCATTTTGTATAGAACATTCTCCGTTTTGTATAGTTATTGATAGAATGTTACCTAGTACATTTGCATAAACGCTGAATTAACAGCGATATAACTTTAATAGTTGGTATATGAAAGATGGTAATATAATAAAAATAAATACGGTTGAGGAATTTACAGCATTGTTAGGATGCCCTCCAGCCAATCATCCCTTAATTAGTATTTGCCGTCTGGCGGATATAAAAGATTTTGAATCCATTGATAAACCTGTACAGCTTAATTTATATTTTATCGTCATAAAAGACGGAACTAACTGCACCGCAAAATACGGTTGGCGGGAATATGATTTTGCAAGAGGTTTAATGAGTTTTTTTGCTCCGGGGCAAATGCACCTATGGAGTGAACAGGCCACCCAAACGAACTCATGGGGCTGGATGTTGGTGTTCCACCCCGATTTTATCCGGAAATATGCTTTGGGAACCAAAATCGGTAAACTTAAATTCTTTTCGTATGAAACGAGCGAAGCTCTGCATATTTCCGATGCTGAGAGGTCGAAGGTCGAAGCTTTGATGGAAGGCATATATAATGAATATAAGTAGAGTATCGACAAGCATACGCAGGATATAATTGTGTCGCAACTGGACGTATTGCTGAATTATGCCGAACGCTTTTATACCCGCCAGTTCAGAACAAGAAATAGTGTGGAGGCAGATATACTGACCCGTTTTCAATCCATACTCCAAACATATTTCGACAGCGATAAAGAAAAAATTATCACGGCAAAGGAAATTGCAACCGAATTAGGCATGTCCACCCACTATCTGGGCGACTTGCTCCGTAATCTTACGGGGATGAATACACAGCAGCATATTCATGCCTATCTGATTGAAAGAGCTAAGAGCCTGTTGCTGACAACCAATCTTACCATCAATGAAATTGCATTTTCGCTCGGATTTGAATATCCGCAATATTTCAGCCGTTTGTTTAAAAGCAAAACAGGACAAACGCCTGTTGAATTTCGTAACATGAATTAATAGATATCAGAATGAAATATATTGGTATGATCGTATTTTTAGTAATTATACTTGCTTTGGTCGCCGGGGCAATCATTTACATATCAAACAGATGTGCATTATTTTTCCCAACCATACCTAAAAAGGCATGGGTATGGGCATTTGTCGCCCTCTTTGCCATAGCTTTTCTTTGTATGACAGCTTTCGCTACGGTGGCGAACCCTATAGGGAAAGCTGTGTTTATTTTCGGAGGAATAGGAATTTCCATATTTATATTCTTTTTACTGTCTGTCGTACTAGTGGATATACTGAATTTGATTTTTCATTTCAAACCTCCTATCCGGGGTATGCTTTCAGTCGGTCTGGCATTATTGTTAACTGCGTATGGAATATGGAATGCCTATACCATAAAAGTAAAAGAAATAACCATCCCTATGAAAGGGCTGACACAGGAAATCCAGGCCGTTCATATTACGGATGTTCATTTAGGAAATTTCCGTGGGAAAAGGGAGACTGAGAAAATAGTCAGCAAGATAAAGGAATTAAATCCCGATGTGGTTTTTAATACCGGAGATATGTTCGACAGCAAGGCGCACTTCGGTACAAACGAAGATGTTTTAGCAGCATTCCGTTCATTGAATATGCCTCATTATTTTGTTTATGGCAACCATGACCAGCATGTGGGGGTAGAGGACGTAATTAAGCAATTAAAGGGTGCAAATGCAACCGTGCTTTTAAATGAGGTGGCATATCTCAAGGAATTGCAGATTATCGGACTTAATAATATGCTTGCAGACCGCAATACATTTGACATGCACACTGCGGAAGATTCTGAAACAATAGAAGATGTGTTGAACGGGCTGGAGATAAGAGAAAACTATCCAACAATCGTACTACACCACCGTCCGGATGGCGTGAAATATATGCAGGAAAAAGATGCCGGTTTGTTATTGGCAGGCCATACCCACGCGGGTCAGATATTTCCTTTTACCTTCATAGCTAAACTGATGTTTGGTTATAACAAGGGGCTTTACAAGTACGAAACCATGAATATTTATGTATCGGAAGGTAGTGGAACGATTTTCGCTCCTCTGCGTTTAGGAACACGCAACGAAATAACATTAATCAAATTAATTCCCGATAAACAATAGCAATTAAAAAATAGATAAAAATGGAAGCAAAAGAAATTGTACGAGCCTATTTTGAGGCTGTAACAGCAGGGCGTTTTGAAGATTTGTTCAAATACGAGTCGCCAGACTCCACCTATTGGATTTGCGGAGAGAATTCATGGCCGCTCGGCGGGTGGCAGACACCGGAAAGCAGGAATATGACGTTCAATATAATACGGGAGCGCTTTCCGCAGGGTTTAAAAATTACAATTCGTTCCATAATAGCCGACGGGAACAACGTTGCCGTACATGTGAACAATCATGCTATGCGCATGGATGGACGGATATATGATAATGAAATTGTCACTTTGATGAAGATAGAAAATGGTCTTATCGTCGAATCACAGGAGTTTCTGGATACGATTCATGT
>DQAM01000489.1:0-638 GCA_003523545.1 Dysgonomonas sp. | reverse complement strand
GTTTCTGGATACGATTCATGTCAATGAGTTATTTTTCGGTGAGATGCTCGACGGACTATAACCAAAAAACTCTTTGAACGACGTAGAAAAATGAGAAAGATTTTCAAATCCAACTTCTAAATACACATCCGACGGGCGTTGTTTCCTTTCCGTAATAAGGAAATGAGCTTGTTCCAGTCTGCGTTTCTGCAACCATTTCTCCGGAGGAATGCTGAATACCTTTATAAAATCCCTTCTGAATGTGCTCAGGCTTCTTCCGGTAAGCCGGGCAAATTGAACAAGCGGTACATTGTACACAAAATTCCTGTTCATAAAAGCTTCCAGGTCTATTTTGAAAGGCTCATTAAAATCAAACAAGGCATTCTTCATTAACGGATTGCGTAAAAGCAATTCAATGGCTTCGGTAGTTTTGATTGTAGCGAGGGCTTCCGTCATCTGGGCGGGCTCTTCAAAATAAGGTGAAAGCGAATCGAAATATCCTTTCAAAAAAGGATCGACAGGCAGGTGAATAATTGAATCGCCCGTATAAACTCCCGTTGCTTTTACAGCATTCTTCCTACTGTATATTTATAAGGTATCCTGCATGAACAGAATATTGATAGACATAAACGGTTTATCGCCATCCGGAAGTTTGACGG
>DQAM01000075.1 GCA_003523545.1 Dysgonomonas sp. | reverse complement strand
AGGTTGGTTTCGTGGATACACGCAAACGATTTCACGATAATAGCTTTGACATTGAGGAAACGGGGTTCCATAGCCGCATGTTCACGCGAAGATCCCTCCCCGTAATTTTCTTCTGCTACCACTATCGATCCTCGGCCTTCTGCTTTCAGCTTCCTAGCTAACTGTGGAACAGGCTCGTATTCTCCGGTAGATACGTTCAATACCGAATTGGTCTTATCATTGAAAGCATTCACAGCACCAATCAACATATTATCCGAAATATTATCCAAATGACCGCGGAAACGCAGCCACGGACCCGCCATGGAAATATGGTCAGTGGTACATTTGCCTTTGGCTTTTATCAGCAATGCCAGCTGTTCAATATCTTTGCCGTCCCATGCCGGGAAAGGTTTTAGTTCTTGCAACCGATTAGAATCAGGAGCAATACTCACCTGTATATGGTTACCATCTTTAAATGGTTCTACATACCCTAAATCGTCTACGGCAAAGCCTTTCTCAGGCAGTTCATACCCGCTTGGCTCAGCGAGTTTCACCTGCTCGCCTTTATCATTGACCAGTGTATCGGTTATAGGGTTAAATGTCATATCCCCTGCAATTGTCAAAGCAGCCACAATTTCGGGTGACGCCACAAAAGCATGGGTATTGGGATTTCCATCATTACGCTTGGCAAAGTTACGGTTGAATGACGTAACAATCGAATTGGGGCGGTCGGGATTGTCCGTTTCCCGTTTCCACTGTCCGATGCACGGGCCGCAGGCATTTGCCATAATAGCCGCACCTGCCTCCTCGAATGTTTGTAAGATGCCGTCACGCTCTGATGTGTACCGTATCTGTTCCGACCCCGGATTAATAATAAACTGCGATTTTACAGATACGCCTTTATTTCTGGCATCCTCCACAATAGATACCGCACGGGTCATATCTTCATAAGAAGAATTGGTACATGAACCGATCAGCCCGACTTCCATTGCCTGCGGCCAGCCGTTTTCTTTTACAGCTTTTGCCAGTTCCGAAATAGGATGCGCCGCATCGGGTGTAAAAGGACCGTTTACATAAGGTTCAAGTTCACTTAGGTTTATTTCGATTACCCGGTCATAATATTTTTCGGGATCGGCTTCCACCTCTGAATCTGCAATAAGATGTTCTTTCAGTTTGCTTAACATATCCAGTAAATCCTTGCGCCCTGTGGCGGCCAGATATTCTCCGGCTTTATCATCGTAAGGAAAAATAGAAGTTGTGGCTCCTACTTCTGCCCCCATGTTGCAGATAGTACCTTTTCCGGTCGCCGAAAAGGTGCGCGTTCCTTCTCCAAAATATTCGATAACGGCATTCGTTCCGCCTTTCACGGTAAGAATTCCGGCAAGCTTCAATATAACATCTTTGGGAGCAGCCCATCCTGATAATTTTCCTGTAAGTTTTACCCCTATGATTTTCGGCATTTTCAATTCCCAGGGCATACCTGCCATAACATCCACAGCATCGGCACCTCCCACCCCGATAGCGATCATTCCCAGTCCTCCGGCATTGGGAGTGTGCGAATCGGTGCCTATCATCAGACCTCCGGGAAATGCATAATTTTCGAGTACAACCTGATGAATGATACCTGCTCCCGGTTTCCAGAAACCGATACCATACTTATTAGATACCTGCGTAAGGAAATCATATACTTCTTTGTTGGTTACTTCTGCTGTATGCAGATCGACGCTCGCCGATTTATATGCCTGTATAAGATGGTCGCAATGTACAGTCGTAGGAACAGCCACACGCTTACGTCCCGAATTCATCAACTGGAGGAGAGCCATCTGTGCTGTTGCATCCTGCATAGCCACACGGTCGGGATCGAAGTTCACATAATCTTCGCCACGTACGTATTCTTTGAATTCCTGCCCTTCGGAAAGATGAGTATAAAGAATCTTTTCGGTCAGTGTCAAAGGCTTTGCAAGAACCTCTTTCACTTTTTTCATTTTCTGAGGGAGTAATTGATATACTTCGCGGATTACTTTTTCATCGAAAATCATATATACATTAAGTTTTTAGTTTATTCCTGAGGTTTCGTGTTTTCTCAAAGATATAAAATTTAACTTAATAAGCAAAAGCATCCCTATAGGCAGATTATAGTATATGGTGTTTTAAGGCTGAGAAAAATATTGGGATAATGTAACTGTATAATTGTTATTTGCTGTAGCTCCGATAAAAAGACCCTTATCGATCAAATCTATTGACTATAAAAACTTATAATCATATCTACCAAAAAAACTCCGGAAATACCTGATGTATCCCCGGAGTTCCATTTTTATATTTAAAGATCAAATTCGAATAAATATCAGACTTCAATGACTGATAGTATAACATCTACTACCCTTTGGAGATCTTCTTTTGTCAGACTTGAGCCCGAAGGCAGGCATAAGCCTTTGTCGAATAGGTCTTCGGAAGTACCGTCTCCATAAAATGGATAATTTTGGAATACCGGCTGCAGATGCATAGGCTTCCACAACGGTCTAGATTCTATATTGGCAGCATCTAACGCTAATCTGACATCTTCCCTAGTTTTACCTCCTGATTTGGAAGGTTCGATAATGATTGATGTCAGCCAATAATTGGAATAATAATTAGAGGACGGTTCTGTATGAAAAGTAATACCCTCAATCTCTGAAAGCTGTTTCCTGTAAAAATCATTATTGGCACGTCTTTGTTCTACCCTTTGTGCCAATACTTTCATCTGCCCTCGTCCTATCCCGGCAACAACATTACTCATCCGGTAATTATATCCTATCTGCGAATGCTGGTAATGAGGTGCCGCATCGCGTGCCTGAGTCGCTAAGAAACGAGCTTTCCTTACATAATCGTCATTTTTAGAAATCAGTGCTCCACCTCCTGAAGTTGTGATTATCTTATTCCCATTGAAAGATAAAGCTGCTAAATTACCCAATGTTCCGCAAAAGTTGTTTTTATATCTGGAGCCCAAAGCTTCTGCCGCATCTTCCAGAACGGGTATATCGTATTTTTTAGAAATAGCTGAGATTTCGTCCATTTTAGCCGGCATACCATAAAGATGAACCGGTAATATGGCTTTCGGCTTCTTACCTTTTGAGAGACAATCTTTTATTGCCCTTTCCAGATGTTCAGGAGACATATTCCAGGTATCTTTTTCGCTATCTATAAATATTGGAGCTGCCCCCTGATAGATTATAGGATTAGCAGAAGCAGAGAATGTAAAACTCTGGCATAATACCCCGTCACCGGGTTCGACGCCTAACAAGATCAGCCCTAAATGCAAGGCGGCAGTCCCTGCACTCAAAGCGGCTACAGACACTCCTCGTCCCAGATAATCGCCAAGATCCTGTTCGAATGCATCCACATTGGGACCCATCGGGACTACCCAGTTTGTATCGAACGCTTCCTGTACATATTTTTGCTCCTCGCCTCCCATGTGAGCTAACGAGAGCCAAATGCGTTGATTATTCATTATTTTATTTCCGTTATATTTACTTGAATAACAAATTTTCTACCATCTTTTATAAAATATGCAGCCTCATTAACATCATTAGTTGTCAAGGCTCTAAATTTATCAATGGCTTCAAGATAGGTAACTTTTTGCTCCAATTCTATTTGTTGAATTTTCTTTATATCCTTTTTAGAATGGCAATCCCCCAGATTTATATCTTGAGGAACTCGCGATGGATTTAGAGAAAGTAGATCTGGTAAAGCTTTTTTGAACAATTCTTCTTCTAATTTTAAAACTCTGGAATAAAGTTTATGGGCTGTGTCATCTGGAGAAATTTCAATTTCTATTTGATGTATTATATCACCCATATCTAGTTTCTCTGACATGAAATGTAATGTAGCTCCATACTTTGTATTGTTAATAATAGCCCAGGAAGGAGTATGCCATCCTCTATTATAAGGCAAAAAAGCTGGATGAAGATTTATAAATCCTATTTTTGCTATTGTTAATATCTCCTTGGGAATTATTAACGGATAATGAATTCCGAATATATAATCTAAATCCATTTTCTTTAAATCATTAATAGTTTCTTCAGCAAAGAAGTCTTTCCCTTTATATATCTTTTTCTTTTTTAAACCAGATATTTCTGTTAATTTAGTAGATAAATCCGAATCGTCTAATATTGCTAATGCAGAAGGCTTATAACCTTCTGCTATTAAATAGGAAAGAATATTATATGCAATATCCCTATTGCCTGCGAAAGCATATTTCATTTTACAATAATTTTATAAAGTCCTTAGGATATGGTATCCCTCCCTCAATTCTTTTAAATATAAAAGGAGAAGATAAATTAATAAAACTTTGTTCTTCTAATTCAAATTGCAAAAACCAATCTTCTAAATGCATAATGTACTCAATCACCTCATCAATGTAAACACATTCTATTTCATAAAGAAATTCATTCAAATAATTATATATTATTTTATTTGCGTTATATATTCGCTTTGCCGTTAAATATGACTTATTATTTAAATATAATGCATATGCAATATTTGTTCTTTTGATCGCTATTTTTAATTTTTCCTTCATACAAATTAGTTTCCTTTAAAATAGTCCACAGTAGCTCTACCTTGTTGATTTATATCTTCTTGCTTTATAATTTTTCTTATAGTATTAAATAATATTTTAATATCTAACAAGATCGGAAGAGCG
>DQAM01000076.1 GCA_003523545.1 Dysgonomonas sp. | reverse complement strand
TGGCTTATGTCTCTGACAATAACATCTGGCTTTCCAAATTCGATTACGGCACCGAATCGCAGGTGACCAAAGATGGAGAATTTGGAAAAATAATAAACGGAGCTACAGACTGGGTATATGAAGAGGAATTCAGTGTCACTACACTGATGGATTTCTCTCCCGATAATAATTTACTTGCATTTATCCGCTTCGATGAAACGGAAGTCCCCGAATTTTCATTCCAGACGTTCGAACGAAGTTTATATCCGGGTTACCTTTCTTTCAAATACCCGAAAGCCGGAGAACCCAACTCAAAGATTTCGTGCAATGTGTTCGACATTGAATCCAAAACAATCCGCCCGATAAGATTCCCGGAAGGAACAGATATCGAATACATTCCCAAAATAAAGTTTACTCCCTCATCACAATTGGCAGTATTCACGTTGAACCGCAATCAGAATGATTTCAACCTCTTTTTTGCTGATCCGCGTTCTACAGTGGCAAAACTCATTATAAGAGAGCAAAACGACAGATATATTAATTCCGATTTCTTTAATTCTGTCCACTTCTTAGACGACCAATTTACCTATATGAGCGAAAAGGACGGATACAGCCATATCTATCTCTACTCTATGACCGGAGTACAGCAGAAGCAATTGACATCCGGTAATTATGATGTTACTGGTATACTAGCATGTGATGAAGTATCCAACACCGTATATTACCAGTCCGCTGAGGAAAGTCCTCTCCGACGTTCTATCTACAAAGTCGACACTAACAAGGGTACAAAGACCAAACTATCAACCAGACAAGGATATAACAGTGCCTCGTTCAGTAAAAACGGTAAATACTTTATCAATTACTGGTCGGACATCAACACTCCGACCCTGATAACATTGAATGATGCTTCCGGTAAACAGATCAGGGTACTTGAAGAAAATAAAGAACTTGCATCCAAAGTTTCAAGTTTACCAAAAAAGGAATTCATTACACTTAAAGGCGCTGACGGAACCGATCTGAATGCCTGGCTCATGAAACCTGTCGATTTCAATCAGAGCAGACAATACCCCCTTCTTATGATACAATACAGCGGACCAGATTCTCAACAGGTAATCGACCGCTTTGGAGTAGACTGGGTGCATTACCTCACCACCCAAGGGTATGTAGTAGCTTGTGTAGACGGACGCGGCACAGGTGCACGCGGACAGGATTTCCGTAAATGCACTTACATGAATCTGGGGATTATGGAATCGGACGACCAAATTGCTGCCGCCCGCTATTTCGGTTCGCTTCCTTATATCGACTCTCAGAGTATATCTATCTGGGGATGGAGTTACGGGGGCTATAATGTACTGATGTGCCTCAGCCGCAGCAACGGGGTATTCAAATCGGGTATTGCTATTGCTCCTGTAACAGACTGGCGATTTTACGACTCGGTTTATACCGAGAGATTCATGCGGACGCCTCAACAAAATGTATCCGGATATGATAAAGGTTCACCTATCCACTTAGCGAATGATTTACAAGGCAGATTGCTATTGATTCATGGTTCAGCCGATGACAATGTACATTATCAAAATACGATGGAGTATGCTTCCGCATTAATAAAGGCTGACAAACAGTTTGATATGTTTGTATTCCCCGACCTTAACCACTCTATTCTGGGAGTGGGTAACCGGAATTTCCTGTATACGAAAGTGATTGATTTTTTAAAACAGAATTGATAATGATAAAAAAGATAGCTATATCGGGTTTAGCAATTCTTGTTATAGCATTTCTTATATTACATTTATATATATATCCTTCTCCTCCTAAATTCCCTATTGAGGATAGAACTAAGCCTATCCTTATAGCTCATGCAGGAGGTGCATATAAAGGAAAAATCTATACTAATTCATTAGAAGCAATCACCTCATCGTTGAAGAACGGATATGAATTCATTGAGATAGATTTGCAGATATTATCCGATCATAAATTGGGAGGAATACATGACCTGGAGCAATTCAATAGCATCACAGGCTATGGTGAGATACCTGATAATCTGTCATCGAAACAGATACGGGATCGTAAGATATATGGTGAATTACACCCTGTATTAGCTCAGGACATTAACCATATATTTAACAAGAACAGTGCATATCTCGTTACGGATAAAATAGAAGATCCTGCATTACTAGAGCACGAGATTCATTTGGATAAAAAAAGGATGCTGGTAGAAACATTTTCCTATACATCCTATGTGAATCATGTAAGATACGGATATGATTATCCAATGCTATGCATAGGAGGAGAGGAAGAACTAGAGCACTATTGGCCGTTATTCATTACGAATAAAGTGAGGATAATAACATTCCCTGCTGATAAAATAATTGATAGTGCAGATAAACTTCAGGAATTGATAAAAAAAGATGTAGCAATTTTCGCTTTCAGCACTGACGATAGAGATTTAATCCTTAAATATGGAGGAAATACCGTTTCGGGATTTTATACGGATTCTACGACTTACCGAGATTTATACAAATAAACGATAAACTATCAAGCTATATTTTGAACAAGGACATAAAAAAAGATCGTTTCTTACGGAAACGATCTTTTTTATAATATAGTTTTTATACAATTAATCCTGGAATTTCGCTTTCAAAAATTCACGGTTCAGGCGTGCAATGTTGCTGATAGAAATGTTCTTGGGGCATTCTACTTCACAAGCACCTGTATTGGTACAGTTTCCGAAACCGAGTTCATCCATCTTCGACACCATTGCCTTAGCACGGCGGGCAGCTTCCGGCCTTCCCTGTGGTAAAAGAGCCAGCTGGCTTACTTTTGCCGATACGAAAAGCATAGCAGAACCGTTTTTACAAGCGGCAACACACGCTCCGCAACCT
>DQAM01000403.1:2354-6361 GCA_003523545.1 Dysgonomonas sp. | reverse complement strand
GAGCGGAAAGCATCCATTCCTCAAACAGAGCTGATTGCTGGTATAAACGAAGCATTAGAAGAAAATGGAGACTACCGCCACCTTAAATATATATTTGCTAAAATCTAATAAACTAAATAAACTATGCGGAAATTACTTTTATTGCTATTAATAGGTTCTTACAGCCTCATGTATTCTCAGAATAAAGTGAGTGGTTATGTTATTGACGAAAATGACCAACCCGTGATAGGAGCAGTAGCTGTTTGTCTGGATCAAAAAAATAATACGATACTACATTCGGTAATGGCAGATACCGCTGGTTATTTCAGCTTCGAGAATGTACAATGGGATACCCAAAAAATAAAGATAACAGGATTTGGATATAAGGAAAACGAAATACTGAGCAATGAGGAGGGAAACACTCTCAAGATTGTCCTGTATCCTTTATCCGAAACTTTGAGAGAGGTAGTCGTAAGTGCCCGGTCAAGTGTAGTCCAGAAAAATGACCGTCTGGTATTTAATGTGTCTAACTCTAATCTCACAAAAGGAAACAGCACTTTCGAACTTTTAAAGTTCACGCCTTTAGTGACAGTAGCAGAGGACCGGATCACGATGTTAGGCAGAAAATCGATAATATTATATGTTAACGGGCGTAAAACCAATCTGCCGCAGGACCAAGCATTGGGATACCTAAAAAGCCTTCCGGCTGAAAACATTTCCAGCATAGAAATTATAACAAATCCTGATGTTACTTTCCGAACCAACGGGACAGAAGGCGTAATAAACCTGGTATTGAAAAAAAATGAGGCTGACGGGCTAAAAGGAACCCTGTCTGTATCCAGTACACAACGGCACTACAATTCACAGGATGGAGGATTATACATTGATTACCAAAAAAATAAATTGAACCTATCGGGTAATGTTTATGCTTCTAATGACGAAAATTACTTCATCAATAATACAACCTATTACTATTTTAATTCGGGTAACAAGAATACTTTCTTAAACAGGGAGAAACCTATCCGGAGATATATCGGAGGATCGGTAAGAGCCGATTATCATCTTTCGGACAAACATATTATCGGGTTATTGATAAACAGCTCTTACAATAAACACAAAGACAACAGGCTTGGTAAAACACTATATGAGCAGATATCAGCCGGCGTGGTCGATTCTGCCACAGTTTCCCGAAATAATATCGATGAGCCTACATTCAGGTTATCGGCTAACGCAAATTACAGGTTTAAGACCGACAATAAAGGAAGCCAGCTCTCTGTGGATGTAGATTATTTTCGCAATAACAAGGATAATACAATGCTAAATAGTTTCTTTTACGAACAGAATAATACTACGGGTGACCCTTATTCCAGGTTCAGGCAAAGATCAGATGACCATCTTGATAACTATTCCGTGTAGGGAGAATATACTCATGTCTTCAATCAGATGAACAAGCTGACAACAGGTCTTGAATCTTATTATACCGATTCCAAATCCGACTTTTTTTACGGAAATTGGCTGAATGGCGATTACGTAAGCGATCCCCAAAGGAGTAACACCTTCGATTATAATGAAACCTATGCAGCTGCCTATGTATCTTACAACCGTATCTTCAGTCCGAAGCTGATAACGGTAGTTGGTTTGAAGGCTGAATATGGGAAAAGTAAAGGTAAACAAAAAGCAACATCTGAAAACATAGAACGAGAAAATATATATGTATTACCATCATTATCCGTGCTGTATACTATTAACCCAGATAACAGGCTTTCATATAATTTCACCTCGTTTGTCGGTCGTCCCGGATATTATTCGTTAAATCCTTTCCGTTTTTACCTTAGTCCGACCACATACAAAGAATATAATCCCAATCTGGAAGATATTGATATTTACATCAACACCCTCAGTTACACGCTAAAGAGCAAATATATATTTAATCTCAATTATATGTATTCGCCTAACGCGACTAATAATTTTCTTGTGCCTGTAGATGATAAATACACTAAATACATAAATGCAAACTACGGCAAGCTGCATGCGGTGAATCTGTCTTTTGTTTGGAACGATTCTTTCTTTAATGACAGATTATATTTTAATTCTTCATTGACCGGATTATATTCCCGAAATAAAGGAAATGTGGAAAATATCGTGTTGAATGTTACTAATTTCTCTTTTGACTTAGGTTTATCTTTGGGATGGGAGATATCAAAAAAGCACAACTGGAATATTACATCTCGTTATGTATACCGGAGTAAAAGCCGATTGGCACATGAGAATAACGACGCTTTTAATAGTCTGGATATTAGCATAAAGAAAGTTTTTTCCAATAATATATCCCTGAACTTTGGCATTAACGGACTGATCCAAAACCGAACATTCAACAGGCAAAAGACTACAGAGAATTACAAGTATTACTATCATGACAAAACCAACTGGAGATCATTCTTTGTAAAATTCTCTATCCCATTCGGAAACACTAAAAGTAAAGGAGCACAAAATAGGAAAACCTCGTCCGGTACGACAGAAAGCCGGATGAAAGAATAAAAAATCCCTTATTCTAGACACAGGGATAATTAATCAATTTTTTTAATAACTTAACAAATTTAATTATGAACACAAAATTTGAAAAAATTTCGGAATTCATCGATTCATTGGAAAATGATTCTACACTCAATGATGACCAAGCTTATTTACTAGTAAGTGGATATGGTGCAGCAGGTTCAACTAAGGTAAATAACGGTTGTAAAAACGATGGTGACTGTAGAGGTACAGTTAATAACGGTTGTACAAATTCCCAACTTTGTTAAATGAGACATAACTCAGGCTTAACGGCCTGAGTTATTTATACATTCTCAATTAATAACTTAATAAATTAAACTATGAACACAAAATTTGAAAAAATCTCAGAATTTATCGATTCTCTGGAAAATGAATCGGAGCTTAATGAAGACCAAGCCTATTTACTAATAAGTGGATACGGAGCGAAGGGAACGACAAAAACGAACAACGGTTGTACAAATTATATTATTTGTACCTCACCAAATGAAAACTGCACTCAACATATCTGTTGCTAAACATGGGCCTTAAGAGTTTTATCCGGGTCCTGGCTACGACCCGGATAAATAAAGAAATATATTGGAAGGAATAACCTTATTAAAGAAACCATATGAAAATAAGTATATATAACAGTCTGGTACCTCTTACCGAAAAATATAATTTACTGTATAATGCATATACAAACAAATATCTGGTACTGCCTTTACACCTGACACAGATTGTAAAAAATACAGACTTAAATGAAATACAGAATAATTATTCCGATTTTTATGACCAGCTTACAGATGCAGGATGCTTAGTGGAAGACGAGGTAGATGAGGCGGGTTTATTAAAAAATAGAATACAAGAAATCGATAATAGCACCGATAGGTACAGGTTGATAATTAATCCTACTATCAATTGTAACTTTAAGTGCTGGTATTGTTACGAAGAACATATCCCAAAGTCGAAAATGGACAGCGATGTGCTCGCCCGAACCCAAAAGCACATATCAAAAATCTTATCACAGGAGGGGCTCAAAGCATTCGATCTGAGTTTCTTTGGAGGAGAACCCCTGCTTTATTTTAAAGATGTAGTATTGCCTTTGATAAAATATGTAAATACCGACTGTCATGAAAAAGGAATTGAATTTGGCATACACTTTACAACCAATGGTTACCTGATCAACGATAAAATGATCGAAGATATGAAAACCTATAAAGCAGGTTCATTCCAGATAACCTTAGACGGCTGCCGTGAACAGCATGATCAAGTAAGGTTTCCTTATAAAGGTGGAAACTCTTATGATAAGATAATATCTAATATAATCAAGCTGGTTCAAAATGAGTTCTATGTTGTTTTGCGGATTAATTATACACAAAACAATCTGGAGAATGTAAGTGAAATAGCGAAAGACATAGAATCGATTCCGGAAGAATTTAAGAAATACCTGTCCATTGATTTCCAGAGAGTCTGGCAGGATATAGATTCAAAAGATA
>DQAM01000403.1:0-2124 GCA_003523545.1 Dysgonomonas sp. | reverse complement strand
GATATAGATTCAAAAGATATTTCAGAGGAAGAGAAGCTGGAAAAAACCTTGGAACACAATGTCGAAATCTTCTCTAATCTGGGACTGCAGGTTACCTATAAATCACCCGAATATGTATGGGGATCGTGTTATGCAGACAAGAAAAACGAAGCGGTCATTAATTATAACGGTGATGTGTATAAATGTACTGCGAGGGATTTCAAAAAAGAGAACCGCGTGGGCTATCTCTCCGAGAAAGGAGAAATAGTATGGGATGAAGCTAAGATGAAAGAACGCTGCAACATCCGTTTCACAAAGCCGATCTGCCAGTCGTGCCGTATTGCACCCTTGTGTGGTGGTGCCTGCAGCCAGAATCATCTGGAAAGTATGAAGTACAACAATTGTGCCTTGAAAGTAGATGAAAAAGGAAAGGACAAAATAGTACTGGATCGGTTTTATAATTTTTTTGTCAGATAAAATAATATGGATTTTCCGGTACGTCGCCAATTAGAAGCCGTCGATTGCGGGCCTACATGTATTCAGATGATAGCGGCCTATTATAAAAAGGATATACCTATATCCATTATAAAGGAATATTGCAATGTGACCCGTCTGGGAATATCATTAAAGGATGTAATAGACGGATGCAAAAGTCTGGGTTTAAAGGCTGTTTCTGCTCACGTAAATATCGATAATATAAAGAAGATGCCGCTTCCTGCAATTTTGTATTGGAGGCAGGAACATTATGTGGTTTTATATGACATAAAAAAGAAAAAGCAAGGTTACATTTACTATCTTGTCGACCCGTCTTTTGGCAAAGTGAAAGTCAGCGAGTCTGACTTTCTAAAAGACTGGACTGTCGATAACCGGAACGGTATTGCAGTGATGGCAGCTCCAACCGATGATTTTCTCGACTCCGACGCAAATAGTCAATCGGTAAAAAAAGACATACGGAAAATCTTCAAACCATTCCATCATCTGAAGAAATATAAGAAGAATCTGGTATATGCTCTCTTGCTCTCTTCGATAACCTTTGTTTGTGCATGGCTGATACCATTTATTTTACAAAAGATCATAGATATAGGTATCGAGAACAAAGATATGCACTTCATATTTTTGTTATTGCTGGGACAACTGGCTTTATTCATAGGTAATCTGATATCAAGCTCCGTAAGTAATATCATCTTGTTTAAGACGGGTCTTAATATCGGTATCGAGATAGCAACTACCTATATAAAAAAACTGGTGAGACTGCCTATACGGTTCTTCGATTCCAAGCTGGGTACGGATTTGCTGCAGCGCCTTAATGATGAAAGTAAGATTAGGGATTTTCTAACATACACGGTCAATACTATTGTACTGATGTCTTTAAACCTTTTAGTATATTCATGTGTATTATTATACTACAATGTGTATATTTTCCTTATATTTTTGATATTCTCTGTTTTGTCAGGTATTCTCGCCAAGCTTGTTCTAAAAAGCCGTAAACATATTAATTATTCTATGTTTACAAATTACAGCATAAAGAAAAATGTAGAGTACGAGCTGGTCAGCGGTATGATTGAAATAAAAACCAATACCGCTCATGATCTTTATCTGTCAAAGTGGGAAGACTCTCAGGTGGAGATAAACAGACTGAGTATAAAATATCTGTTTCTAAGTTATTACCTGGATAATGGAACAGTTTTCCTGAATGTATTGAGGGATATAATTATAACAGGGCTGTGCGCCTACATGGTAATCACAGGGCAGCTGACTTTAGGTATTATGATGACTATAACATATATATTAGGCCAACTTTCGGGTACAATGAATCAGGTGACTAACTTTGCCAAGAACTTCCAGGATTCAAAATTAGCATATGATCGTATAGAAGAAATACAAAAACAACCGGACGAAAACGATGATCGGAATATTAATATACATCCGTCAGTAAAACTCAAGAACGGGTTTTCGCTCCGCAACATTTCTTTTAAATATGAAGGCACTTTTAATCCATATGTATTGAAAAATATAACTTTGGACATACCTGTGGGTAAAGTAACAGCGATTGTAGGAGCCAGTGGAAGCGGTAAGACAACGTTGCTGAAATTATTACTGGCTTTTTATTATCCACAAGAAGGAGATATTTACTTAGATAATTTG
>DQAM01000487.1 GCA_003523545.1 Dysgonomonas sp. | reverse complement strand
AAAGAAAAGGTTTCAATATTTTGGTTTTAGAAAAAAACGATAGGATAGGGGGAGCGATGTGTTCCCATGCCGAAGACGGATTTGTCTATGAAGAAGGGCCTAACACTGGGTCGATGAGTAATCCAGAGTTGGCAGAGCTTTTCGAACTTCTAGATCTCGAACCCGAGAATGCTAAAAGAAGTGCCGAAAAAAGATTGATACTGAAGAACAAAAAATGGTATCCATTGCCGGGTGAAGCATTCAGTTTTTTTATGACACCGCTGTTTTCATTATCAGATAAGCTAAAAATACCATTCGAACCTTTCCGTAAAAAAGGGAATAATCCGGACGAATCAATTGCAGAAATGGCAAGCCGGCGTATAGGACAATCTTTTGTAGATTATGCTGTCAATCCGTTCATTTCGGGAATATATGCAGGCGACCCGGAGAAGCTTGTTACCCGTTACGCGCTTCCCAAATTATACAATCTTGAACAGCAATATGGAAGCTTTATAGGCGGAGCTTTCAAAAAATCGCAAGAGCCCAAGACAGAGCGGGACAAAAAAGCTTCCAAAAAAGTATTTTCAGCTTATGGCGGATTCAGTACATTAATTAATCGGCTAGGAGAAAAAATCGGCTATGAAAATATTATGTGCAATGCATTGAGTATACAGGTTGAAAAGTCGCAGGATAGGTATTATGTCAATCTTTTGCACAATGGTAAATCTTTCCGCCTGGAAAGTCAGCAGGTTATTTCTACAGTAGGTTCGTATTCTTTACCTGAGATATTTCCATTTATCGACCCACAAGATATGGACATTATTACGGAATTGAGATATGCTAAAATAATACAGATTGCAGTGGGTGTGGAACGCAAAGCTGTCAGTGACGATTTTATCTCATTTGGCGGACTGATTCCACAAAAAGAAGACCGGCGCATATTGGGTGCACTTCTACCATCCTTCTGTTTCGAAGGGCGGGCTCCCGAAGAATATACCACATTTGCCATATATATGGGGGGTATGAGGCATCCCGAATACATAGATATGCCTGATAAGGAGATTGAAAAAATTATAAAGGAAGAACTGGACGAGTTGTTCCATATTCCGGAATCTTCCATCTGTTTTATGAAAATTTACCGCCATCCGTATGCCATTCCCCAATACGAGAAATCCAGCGGAAAACGCTTTGAGATAGTAGAGAAAATAGAACAAGAGAATCCGGGACTCATTATCGCGGGTAACCTGAGGAACGGTATTGGCATAGCAGACCGGGTAAAACAGGCTTTCACGATAGCTGAGAATATTCAATAACAGAATAAGCTTCTCCAATCCCCCAAAGGAGAGAAGTGAAATTGAATTGTATCCGCTTTTCGATTATTAATTCTCCCCTTTGGGGAGATAAAGAGGGGCTTTTATTTTGAGTTTTTCATTCTTAATTTTATATTTGTTCCTAAAATATTAAAATGGAAATAATAGACTTATCAACCCAAAATTCAATATTAGGGCGCTTTGTCGGAGAAATCAGAGACGTAAACATACAAAACGACCGGCTTCGCTTTCGCCGTAATCTCGAACGCATAGGAGAAATCATGTCATACGAAATCAGTAAAAGATTTTCGTACCAACCACGTGAAGTTCAGACACCTTTAGGTATATCCAGTGCGAATGAGTATACTGATAAAGTTGTCCTGGGAACTATTCTGCGGGCAGGACTAGCTTTTCATCAGGGTTTCCTGAGTTATTTCGACGATGCAGAAAATGCATTTGTCTCTGCATTCCGTAAGTACCGCGAAAACCACGAAAGTTTTCATATCAGTATCGAATATATTGCATCCCCTTCTCTGGATGATAAAGTACTTATTCTTACCGATCCTATGCTCGCAACGGGAGGAAGCATGGAATTATCTTACCAGGCACTCCTGACTAAAGGCATGCCCCGTGAAATTCATATTGCATCTATTATTGCCAGCCAGGAAGCCATTGATTTTTGTGCGAAAAAGTTTGCTGATAAAAATGCGACACTTTGGGTAGCAGGAATAGATCCGGAACTGGACGAGCATTCATATATTGTCCCGGGACTGGGTGATGCAGGAGACTTGGCCTACGGCCCTAAAGATTAAATAAAACTTACAATATTTATGCAGGAAAGTATTTTCGGACGTACAGAATTATTATTAGGATAGCACGCCGTACAAACCATAGCCACAAAAAAAGTTATCTTATTTGGTGTCGGCGGTGTGGGAAGCTGGTGTGCGGAAAGCCTGATACGCTCGGGAATTAAATACCTGACTATTGTAGATTCGGACCGCATAGCCGTAAGCAATATTAACCGGCAGCTTCCGGCAACTTCTGAAACTGTCGGCAAAGTGAAAGTAGAAATTCTCAAACAGCGTCTTTTGGAAATAAATCCCGATGCGGAAATTACAGCTTTGCAGGAAGTATACAGCAAAGAAACCTCCGATTCTTTCAGGTTAAGGGAATACGATTATATTATTGATGCAATAGATAGCCTTACCAATAAAATGGACTTAATTCTTACTGCCTGCAAAACGAATGCTGTGCTTTTTTCTTCTATGGGAGCTGCCCTGAAAATGGATATATCGAAAATAAGAACAGCAGAATTCTGGAAGGTGCAGGGATGCCCTCTGGCTGCTGCCTTAAGGAGAAAATTCAGAAAATACGAAAAGCCAGCTAAAAAATTCTTTTGTGTTTACAGTGATGAACTGCTCGAAAATCAAGAAGAAAAGATTAACGAAACTGAAGCTTCTAGGGTGGATGAAACCGGAAATCCTGATGAGGTAAGCTTTGAATCGCGGAGTAAGAAGGTGAAGGTAAACGGCACGATAGTACATATTACCGCTGTATTTGGATTTACATTGTCCAGTATGGTCATACAGGATATTTATAATAAAATCAATCTTAACCAAAATCAATAACGCTATGAAAATTCTGATTACAATCTTAACTGTCCTTATTATTTTGTTTGCGGCTTTAGCCGGATTTTATGCGTATTACGGTGGTTTCGACGAGATTCCCGTAAGAGTTGAGAAACAAGGGGGCGAGACCATTGTTTTTGAAAAAGTAACCGGCGATTATTCGCAAACTCCGCTGTATACAGACAAAATATACAATTCGCTCCTGAATGAAGATAACCTGGAAACTACAAGGGGCTTTGGAATATTTTATGATAATCCGAAAGATGTCGAAACAGAAAAATTACGTTCGGAAGCCGGATGCATTATCGACGTAGAATTGGACAGCTTACAGCAAGCCCGTTTGACTGAAAAGTACAATCTCAAAACGTTGCCTGAATCTAATTATATTATTGCCGAATTTCCTTATAAAGGATCGGTGTCTATTATGGTCGGCATTTTTAAGGTATATCCTATCTTGGAAAAATATGCCGAGCAAAACGGCCTTACTGCAGCAGGACCTGTAACAGAAATATATGATGTTCCCGGCATGAAAATCGTTTACAGGCAGGAAATAAAATAATTGAATGGAGTCTGCCGGAGATTGGCGTAATATAGAATACCTGCGAAAGGGAAACGAGAAGCAGCAAAAGGCTTACCACGTTTTACAGGAAATAAATATACTCTCTATCCTGAAAGATTTTGATCCGATCGTTGCGGGAACAATCCCTATCGGAATAGATATAGAAAGCAGCGATATAGATATTCTCTGTCATGTATCCGATTTTGATTCTTTCATAAAAATAGTTCAAAATAACTTTTCTTATTGTGATCGCTTCTCAGAGAAATTTAATGAAGAACAGCAAGCTTATGTTTCGAGCTTTTTTCATGACCATCTTGAGATCGAGATTTTCGCACAAAGCAAGCCATCTGAAATTCAGAACGGTTTCCGCCATATGCTAATTGAAAACCGTATACTCCGGCTAGCCGGGGAAAAATTCCGCCAGAAAATAATTAACCTTAAAAAACAAGGCTATAAAACAGAACCTGCTTTCGGAAAACTGCTGAATCTGGATAACCCTTATTCAGACTTATTGGATTTTGAAAAACTATCCGACATAGAACTAAAAAATCTTTTCAAACTATAATTCATAATATAAAAGAGCTGCTCCTAGTGGGGCAGCTCTTCTTATATGCAGATTATTTTTTATCAGTTAATAATTAATAACCCGGATTCTGGTCACCTTTTAATGCAGGATTCAAGTCCACCGCCGTTTGGATAACCGGTTTCAGCCGCATTCTTGAACTCCAGCTCATCATCAGCACTCTTTCTCCTTTACTTGGATCATGATTAGGCGCAATTAACGGTACATTATTCATATGCTCAATCCAGTATTGGTCTTCATAACGAGCCATATCGAACGAACGAAGGCCTTCGCCGGCTAATTCGATTCGTCTTTCGTTACGGATAAACTTAATAGCATCGTCTTTGCTGGGGAAGGAGGAAGGTACATCCGGCATACCCACACGCGCTCTCAGTTTATTAAGTTCAGCAGCCACCGAACCATCATAGCCTGAAACCATCGTTTGCGCTTCAGCATATATAAGCAGCATCTCTGCCAAACGCATAACAGGATAATCAGTAGCTGTAGCATATTGGCTGCTTGTACTATAGTTGATAGCTGTAATCTTTCTCCAGTTAAAACCGGTTTTAGATTCATTATTTTGCTCATTTCCATCCGTTCTCCATCTATACCTGTAAGTAAAGTCACCTTGTTCGGTCTGGTTCCAGGATTTGTAGGCAAATAGGATAGAAGCGTACATACGCGAGTCCCGGTTACGGAATTCCTGCATATAAGGATAATCTTTCAACGTATTATTAGCGATTCTTTCATCTGCAAAATCTCTGACAGTCTGTCCTGAAGCAACCCACTCGCTATCCATAGCCATAAAGCTTTCGTGCCTTGATTGCTGAGCAGGAGGGGTAAATTCTTCACCTGTAGCTGTCCAGTATGCATCTACAAGATTCTGTGTAGGTGTAAGAGAAGACCAACCATCGGTAGCACATTGGCTGGGACGTAGAAAACGATAGCGGGTGCCGTCTGTAAATCCGGAAGCATCCATATGTTGGCGAGTCAGGATATACTCAGGGTTATCCACATCATCAGTCCACACAGCGTTATAACTGTAAATACCTCTCATGAACACATCTTTATCAATTCCCAATGCGTCCCAGTCTACAAACTGATCCATTTCTTCATATTCTTTCTGATCAACGATAGTAGATACTGTTTTTAACGAAAATCCTCCATTATCAATCACAATTCTTGCCGAAGCAGCTGCATCGGCATATCTGCCTGCCAATAGTTCAGCTCTTGCCTGAAGCGCTTTTGCTGCCCATCTCGTCACACGTCCATAATTGGAAGAATTATAACTTGCGGGAAGCCCGTCATAGCAAGCTCTCAATTCTGAAATAACGTACTCCAATACTTCCGGCTGTGTATTACGCGTTATCTCCGGCAGATCGTAAGGAAATACCTCATCTCCTACTAAAGGTACCTTTCCGAATTGAGATGTTTTCCACAAATAATCGTAAGCACGCCAAAAACGGGCTTCTAGCTTCATCCGTGATTTCAACTCTTCCGACATGTTCACATTATCCACATTCTGAAGAAAAATATTTGTCATACGGATGTTAAAGAAACTCCAGGGATGAGTCCGGTAATATTCGGTCTCTCCGGGGCTTAACCCATCTTGTATAAACAGATAACCGGTAGCCTCATGCGAATGCCTGTTATATACATCATCTGTAAATACATCCTGATACATGACAGCATTGGAAGAAGTTCTGGCAGAATTATATATAGTATTCAGGTACGATACAGCATCCGCCTCTGTATTCCAGTAGGTTTCGGGAGAGATAGTATCCGGCGGAGTTACATCCATATCACAACTTGTCAAAATAAGTCCTGCCAGTATAATCCCTGCTGCTCCTATTTTTTTAAACATATTCTTTACGTTTTTCATATAATTATATGTTTTATTCTATTTATTTTATTTATCGATCATTAAAATGATAAGTTTACACCAAAGTTATACGATCTGGTTCCGATTTTCATGGCTCCACGGGAACTGTATGTCTCAGGATCATAATCCTCCATTCGCTTGTCTCCACGGAAAGTAAAAGGATTTTCGGAAGATAAGAATACACGCAAATTGGAAATTCCCCATTTGCTTACAATATTTTTAGGAATAGTGTAACCGAGCGATATCGTTTTTATACGGAAGTAGCTGGCACTAAACAACCAGAAATCCGACTGGTAAGTAGTGGTATTGAAGGCATAGTTCCCCTGCCCTTGCGGGTATAGACGCGGATATGCCGCATTGGGGTTCGGATTTTCTTCTGTCCATCTCTTCTTATGCCATTCGCGTGGAGGAGCACCGTCAGCAAAAGGGTGTGCATCTTCCATGTACATATAAACCTGCGCGCCATGTACGCCTTGTCCGAACAGATTGAAATCAAAGTCCTTATATCCCAAACTCAAGCCGAACCCATAAGTAATGTCAGGTACATCCTTTCCGATAAAAGTACGATCGGCTGTAGTTAATGCACCATCCCCGTCCATATCGACATATTTTATATCACCCGGATACAATTGTCTCGAACCCGCAGTGATATAATTTCCACTGTCTATGTCTTCCTGCGTAAGCAATCCGTCTGTCTTATAACCATAAAAAGTACCCATCGGCTGTCCTATAGCATTTATCCATCCACTACTTGGAGCCATATTCTTTACACCTTCACCCAGATAAGTAATCT
>DQAM01000247.1 GCA_003523545.1 Dysgonomonas sp. | reverse complement strand
TTCTTTCAGATGTTCGGCAAGGAACCTCTGCATAGCCCTGTAAAATTCGAAACGGTTCTCTTCGTTATGGAATCCATGGCCTTCATTATCCTTAACTATGTATTCGGTTTCAATACCTCTTTTCTTTAGAGCTTCCACCATTTGATCAGACTCATCCTTATTTACCCGCGGGTCGTTGGCACCCTGAGCTATAAGTAACGGAGCTTTTATTTTGTCTACATGATAAACAGGAGATGCGCTTGCTAGTAATGTACTATCAGCCTTGGGGTCGCCCACCATTTCATACATCATGTCGAGCATCGGTTTCCAATAAGGAGGAATGGTATTGAGGAATGTGAATAAGTTGGACACTCCGACATAATCTACTCCACAAGCGTATAAATCAGGCGTAAAAGTAAGGCCAGCTAAAGTGGCATACCCACCATAACTGCCTCCATATATGGCGATTTTAGCCGGATCAGCTATTCCTTTTTCTTTCAGCCATTCTACTCCGTCGGTAATATCGTCCTGCATGGTTTTACCCCATTGCTTGAAAGATATTTCCCAGAAATTCTTCCCGAAACCGGTCGATCCACGGAAATTCATCTGAAATACTGCATAACCCTGATTGGCAAGGAACTGAACTTCGGGATTGAAACCCCAGGTATCCCGTGCCCATGGACCACCGTGCGGATTTATGACAACCGGAAGGTTTTTAGCTGTTTCCATAGTATATCCTTTTGGTAAGGTCAGATAGGCTTCGATCTCGAGTCCGTCACGTGAAGTATAAGTCACCGGTTTCATCTCAGCCATATTTTCCTCATTCAGCCATGGATAAATATCCGCAATATGAGAGAGTTTATTGTTTTGTACATCATATACGTAATATCCACCAGGAGTCTTGTCATTAAAGGTACGGATGATCATCTTGTCTTCGTTTTTATTCATACCTGCTATACCGAAAGGTTTACCGGATACCTGGGACGATATATTATCGAATACCGACTTCATTCCATCATCAAAGAAATGCCTTTTTGTACCATCATGAGCAGTATAAGAAACAAGTTTAAGCTTTTTATCCTTCTTGGAATAGAAACTTCCTGAAATATCGTATTTGTCATTTTCATACAAGATCTCGGTTTCTTTTCCGGTTGCAGGATCAAAGACTACCATTACTTCTTTATCTCTTCCGATGTTAGAGGATGCATATAATTTTTGATTATCGGGAGTGAACGTATGGGGATTTAAGGATTCTTTAAAACTGGTGGTGAGAATAGCCTCGAAGGGTTCGTTCTCAGTGTTTCTGTACAACAGGCTTTGGTTTACACCGTCCAAAGCTATAGCAATACGAAGTTTTCCGTCGTGGTCGGTCATCCACCCCTGTATAGTTCCCGGGTTTTCGGCGAGCATAGTGAGCTCTCCTGTTTCGATATTAAGCCGATACGGATCGAATAACTGAGGATTACGCTTATTCAAACCAATTATCACTTCACTTTCTATCTCAGGAAGGTCGTCGATTATCATTGTGCGGACTTTTTCGAAAGCTGTCAAAGGAAGCATGTCACTGCCGTCTATATTAACGCCGTACAATTGATAATTTTCATCCCCACCCGTATCTTTCAAGAATAAAATACGGTTGTTATTTCCCCAGAAGTATCCCGCAACACTGCGTTCTGTTTCTGAAGTTATCCTTACCGCAGAATCCTGTCCAATCTTTTGGATAAAAATATTCATTCTGCTTTCGTACGGGGCCATGAAGGAAAAGTGCTGGCCGTCGGGCGAAATCTGGTAAGATGATTTTTCGGGGTTTCTGAAAAAGTCTTCCAATGGTAAAGATTGAGCCGGTTCAGGTTTGTTATTACATGAAGTCATAAAGCTTAAAGTTAAGGTGCAGGAAGCCAAGACACCTAGCAAAACTGATTTTCCTTTCATATTCGTGTATTTTAGTTGTGAGTGTATTGAAAGCTCAAATGTATCGAAAAATCTAAAAAAAATACAGTTTTGTAAGTTTTAATTTACATTTTGCTGGCAAAAGGATAAAATGACAGATTAATAATATATCCAAAGTAACACCGGTTTCTTGGTTTTCTTTAGTTTCTCATCCAGGAATTTCATAGTTGCATTATCCACTACCGGACAACCCAGGCTCCACCCCATCGGTAAATGTGCCGGGAAAATCTCTTTCTCGGGGACAGGATTATGCGAATGCAGTACAATGATGCGTTTGAATGCATTGTTATTTGTAGTTTCGAGTCCGTGCATTTTATAATGGACATTAATCCCCCACTGGCTATATGAACGTGCGCCCAGCTTGTATTTCCCTAATGAAGAAAGATAGCTTCCATTCACATTGCTGAAAAGAGGTTTTGCGCCTGTGCTCTTTTTGTCATCTTTCCCGCATCCGTGAGCACATAGCGATTGATGCAGTATCTTTTCTTCTTTCAAATCCCAAACGAATAACCGGTGCTTTCCGGAATGGACTTTCATATCAATAAGGATGCAGAAATCCATATTATATCCGTTTTTTTTGCAGAACGCCACGGCTTCAACCGATTTGTCTTTCAACCGGGTGATTGTTTGTTCACCGGGCGTATCGTCACGGGCATATAGATATATGGTTGTTACTCCACTAAAGAATAACAAGCAAAAAATAAATCTCTTAATTACTTTGGAGAACATTTTTTACTATGATTACGAAGTTTAGTTTTCCTCTTCTTCGTAACGGTCTAACTCCTCTTCGTAGAATTCCAAAGCTTCGGCGATAAGTTCCTTTATTACCGGATTACTTTTATCCGATCCGTCCAGGATTTTATATTCTTCTGTATCTACATCGAGAATAAAGCATGGAGATTGGGTATGTACTACATAAGTATTCTCCGGATACTCCTCATTATCAGCAATTAAGAATTTAGGTAATTCCATGTTCATTTATTATATAATTTGAATATTACAAATATAGAGAAAAAATAGGCTGCATCCGATAACCAATGCAGCCTATTCTAACCTTAAAATTAACTATGTCTAATCAAAACTTGCAATTACTGCAATCTTTTCAGTCTGTATAACAATTGTTGTATCGCTTCGTGATAATCGTCGATAATAGACAGTGAGAAATCTTCTGTAAAATATTTACGTCCGTCTTCTACTGTATTATAGAAATCACTTGCGTGCTTAACTATGTCCGATGGAACTTTAGTTTCAGGAATTGTGATATCGATATCACCTGCCATTGCATAAGTAGTTTCCACCAAACGGTCAGTCACATCCAAAAGGCTTTCTATCGCCTGGTCCAAAGCGATGTGCTGAGCATAACTACCTTTACCTGTTACATGCCAGTGGTAAAGTTTCAGACTATTGTTGAAAGAATAAAGTTTTCCTAAAAAAGAACCTACTTCTTTCTGTGTTACTGTAATACCTTTTGTTTCTGCTTTTTTCATTGTTGTAGTACTCATAATTTTATTTTATTTAGTTGATCTCTTACAAATCTATAATAAGAACATGCTTGTAGTAGTATGTTCCCTCAGATACATAATAAACGCTTATGAAATCTTTTTGTTTATAAAAATAGAGTTATTTTTCGTAAATAATGATCACAAATCTGTTTTTTCTATATTTGTAAAAGAATATAAAAAAGAGAAGCTGTTGTGAATCATATAAAAATAATTGCTTTCGACGCCGACGATACTTTATGGGTAAATCAGAATTATTTTGACGAAGCCGAATATCGTTTCAGAGAACTATTACAGGAATATATTCCTTATGAAGATATATCCCATGAATTATTGAAAATTGAAATAGAGAATATGCATTTATACGGCTTTGGGGTAAAAGCTTTTGCATTATCTATGGTAGAAGCGGCCCTGAAAATATCTGATAATAAGATAGACCAGAAAATAATCGGACAGATCTTGGAGTTAGGTAAAGAAATTCTGAACAAGCCTGTTGAAATGCTCGATGGTGTAATACAAGTGATAGAGCAGCTGCATGGAAAATATAAACTTATCGTTGTAACCAAAGGGGATATATTGGATCAGGAGCGCAAATTAAGAAAATCAGGAATAGAACATTATTTCCACCATATAGAGATCATGAGCGATAAACAAGTGAATGATTACCGTAAACTGATAAAACACCTCGACTGTAAACCGGAGGATATATTGATGATCGGCAACTCCCTCAAATCAGACATCATCCCGGTACTCGATATAGGTGGTTATGCCGCTTATGTTCCTTATAAAAGTACATGGGCACACGAAAAAACAGAGGACAAAATAACAAGTTCGAGACTGATAAGGATTGAAAGAATAACGGAAATACTACCCTATCTGATATAATATAAAGTGTCGAAAACTTTTTTGCCGGTTTTATGTTCAAATAGTATAATTTTTCATAAAAAATCAATCAAATAATTCTATATGGATAGCTCGAAAGCCACTTATCTGAAGTTCTCCCTAATCATAATATTAGTGATAATGGGAACTTTGATTGTGAAGGAATCGTTACCGTTTTTGGGAGGTATATTAGGAGCATGTACTATTTATGTGTTGGTACGCAACCACATGCTGTATCTTTGCGAAAAAAAGAAAATTCATAAGACAATTTCGGCTGTTATCATTCTGGCCGAAACTATTCTCTGTTTTCTGATTCCTGCTTTTCTCGCTATATGGCTTTTGACTGACCGGATAAGCAACATAACCCTCGAACCGACTTCTCTTATAGAAAGCATTAAACAGATTATTCTGGTTATCCATGACCGCGTAGGCTACGACCTGCTAAGTGCCGAAAATATGACGATACTGACTGCCAAAGCAACACAGATAGCCCAGGTAATAATCAGCCAGGTAAGTTCCTTTATTATAAACAGCATCGTAATGCTGTTCGTCCTTTATTTTATGTTGCTCGGAGGACGCAGGATGGAAAAATACATTTATGACCTGCTCCCTTTCAGTAATAAAAACAAACGCGAAGTAGTACATTCAACCCGCTTACTTATAAGCTCGAACGCTATCGGAGTACCATTACTGGCGATCATCCAGGGATTCATAGCAATGATAGGTTATATTATTTTCGGGGCTCCCGATCCGGTAGTATTCGGATTCCTTACTTGTTTTGCGACGATTATCCCTCTTATCGGTACAGCATTGATATGGTTTCCTCTTGCATTATATCTGTTCCTGAACGGTGAGGTTGTAAGTGGTATAGGATTGGCAATATATGCACTTGTAGTTATATCTAACGTAGATAATGTAATCCGTTTCCTTTTACAGAAAAAACTTGCGGATACTCACCCATTAATTACTATATTTGGGGTAATAATCGGTCTTACGTTATTCGGATTTTGGGGTGTGATTTTCGGCCCGCTTTTACTGGCCATTTTCTTATTATGCCTCGATATATATAAGAGAGAATACCTTGACTGATACTCAAGAGTATATATATGCATCTAATTTATTACAGTCCAGCATTTTCTACACGGAAAATTGCCCGTATGATAGGAAAAGCTATCAATAAAGATATAAAGGAACATGACATCACTTTGAATTTTCGGGAAGAACTGCTATTCGATAAACGAGATTTTGTCTTGTTTGCCGTCCCGGTTTTCGCAGGCAGGGTTCCTGCGCAAGCATCCCAGGCCATAAGCTTGTTCAAGGGAAATAATACACCGGCAATTATAGTCTGTGTGTATGGCAACCGAGATTATGAAGATGCCCTTATCGAATTGAGAAATATTACACAATCGCAAGGATTTGTTCCGATTGCCGGAGGAGCATTTGTCGCCCGCCATTCTATTTTTCCAAATATGGCGCCGGGACGTCCCGATGAAAAAGATAGAATAAAGATTCTCGAATTTGCACAACAATGTAAAGAACACTATAATGAATACGCCCTGAATAAGCCTTCAAACTGCCTCAAGGTAAAAGGAAATTTTCCATACCGGGCCCCCTCTGTCATTCCATTATATCCTGCAGGTGATGACAAATGCACCAATTGCGGGACATGCGTAAAGTTATGCCCTGTCGGAGCAATACCGGAACATAACCCCACCGAAACCAATCATGCTTTGTGCATATCATGCGCCCGTTGTGTAGCCATATGCCCCAAGCATTCTAGAATATTCAGCGGGGAGTTGTATGAATCCATAAAAATGAAGTTTGAAGAAAATCTGGCTGGAATTCGTAAAGAGCCTGAAACATTTTTTAATCGGTAATGCTTATTTTATCTATCTTCCAGATTATCTCCCAGTGACCACAACACAATATTGCTCGTAACGACGGCAGCAACTCCTAAAACTTTTAGGGAAGCACCTCCTGCTTTTTTCCAGAATGTATCTTTTCTGCGTTCGGAATAAAATAAATCTCCCCGTCTACTTTTGTAGATTTTCAGGGAAGAAGGCTTTTTCTTTTTACCCTGGATTAGTTCGGACATATAAAAATCGGCATCGAATATCAAAGTTTCATCCGTATTATCCACCCGTTCATATATGGTTAGAAAAGTACCTAAATAGATAGGAGAATTATCTATCCCGTAAGTAATACTTTTGAGATCCTTATTTTCCTGATAAAATATTCCTGCTTGATTTAACTGGAAAATGCTATCCGGTACGGTATGAAAATTAAAATTAGAAAGTTCCAAAACCTGCGTATTGAGGCGTTGTCGGGGTTTTACCATAGACATCCCTTCCGGATCATTCAAGAAACGTCCATAGTTCACCGTTCCGGTATCTCCCCACAAAGCATATTCCTCTAAAGGCTCCCGGTAGGTGGAAACGTTTCCGTCGATAACCACTCCCGACTTTCGCCAGTCCACAAAAACCGGCACAGACATTTTATTATAGACGCCGACCGTTATAGGTGCATTTTTTCCGTGAAAATTGTAAATGACATCTACACTATCCGTCTCAATTACCAATTCGTTATTCTGGTTACGGGAAATATATGGGTCTACTCCCTCTACCACCGAATAAAAATAAGTGTAAGATGAGCAGGAACTAAGAAGTATTACCCCCAGAAAAAATATGATTACATGGTATCTCATTAAAATAGTTGCAATAAAATTGATGTATAAATTACAATAAAATAAATATCATTCACCGATATAAGGTTTATCTTCGGGATGCCTTCGGGAAAATTTTTCCCAAAATTCATTCCAGTAATGTACAGACAATTCTATACACTTTTCGACATTAAAGCCACGGGTACGGGCGTACTCTGAAGCTATAAAACGAATCATTTCTTCACTACCCCACAGACGCCGGAGACTTCGACATCCTTCTTCTTCCGAAACTTTGCCGAAAGACATCCGGTTAAGGTCTACCAGATAAAAGTTGTAATCGTCCTCATTCCTCTTA
>DQAM01000246.1 GCA_003523545.1 Dysgonomonas sp. | reverse complement strand
CAATTATTTCACTTCAAAAATAAAAAGAAAATCGGTTAATAGTGTAATTCTCAAGGCTTATTAACAAGAATGAACAAATAAGAAAATAAAAAGAACAAATAAGAAAGTCCGAAAAGCAAACAGAAAAACAATAAGATAAATTAAAGAAATATGTTTCATGTCGAATATCTAATATTGCCTAAGGGAAACCAACCAAAAATATATTCAAATAAACTAATATAAATTATTCCATGAAACACGTAAAAAAATTATGCGCACTGGCCTTACCTATCGCATTGTATTCGTGCAATAGTAAAAGCCCGGATCAGGGAAATGAAAATGAGCGTCCCAATATTATATATATAATGTGTGATGACCACTCATATCAAACAATCAGTGCGTATGGCAGTCAACTCTCAAAATTAGCTCCGACTCCGAATATAGACCGTTTAGCGGATGAAGGAATCCTTTTTCAAAAAGCATTTGTGGAGAATTCCTTATCCACACCGAGCCGTGCTTGTCTCATGACAGGACTCTATAGCCACCAGAATGGTCAGCGCCAACTGGCAGAAGGTATAGATACATCGAAAGTGTTTTTTACTGAATTATTACAAGACGCAGGATATCAGACCGGTGTTGTGGGCAAATGGCATATGTCGTGCGAGCCAAAAGGTTTCGACTTTTATCATATACTTGACGATCAGGGTCAATACTATAATCCAACCTTTAAAGGTCCTGATACAAATGGAGAGTATATAAGAGAAGAAGGATACGCAACAAGCCTCACAACGAAACACGCATTAAGATTTCTGGACGAAAGAAACAAAGACAAACCTTTCTGTTTGCTTATCCACCATAAAGCACCACACCGGAACTGGATGCCTGAAGAAAAATATTTAGGTCTTTATGAAGATATAGAATTTCCAATGCCTGAAAACTTTTGGGATGATTATGAAGGTAAGTGCTCTGCTTCTGCAACTCAAAAGATGAGTATCGGCAAAGATATGGAACTGGTGCAAGACCTGAAAGTAGAAGAACTGGGAGCAGCTGCTGCCACGCCTTACGATAAAATATCCTATCGTTCACTAAAGGGCGAACTGGACCGCATGACACCAGAAGAAAGAGAAGCGTGGGATAAATTTTATAAACCACGCAACGCAAAATTCCTTGATGCAAAACTTGAAGGGCAAGAATTAATCAAATGGAAATACCAGAATTATATAAAAGATTATCTGAGATGTATTAAATCGATCGACGATGCTGTTGGCGAAGTTCTTAATTATCTCGACAAAAACAATCTGAAAGAAAATACAATTGTCGTATATACATCCGATCAAGGTTTTTATATGGGTGAGCATGGCTGGTTCGACAAACGGTTTATGTATGAAGAATCTTTCCGTACACCTCTGATTATGCGCTACCCGAAAGCAATAAAAGCGGGTACAAAAAGCGAAGCTTTAGTTCAAAATATCGATTATGCGCCTACTTTTCTATCATTAGCAGGAATCGAAAAGCCAGAAGAAATGTCAGGTAATTCCTTAGAAGCCGTTTTTGACGGAGAAAAACCTGCTGATTGGAGAAATAGCCTTTACTATCATTATTATGACTATCCCGCTTTCCACCTCGTACGTAAACACGATGGGGTAAGAACGGAACGATACAAGCTTATCCATTTTTATGGACAAGGAGGAATGAAAGGTGCTACTACCCACTATCAAACCACTCCCGGCACACGCGAGTACAGGGTATTGCACATGCTTAATGATGCCGGATACATAACAGACGCACCTGATATAAATTGTAATGAATTATACGACCTTCAAAACGACCCCCAAGAGATGAACAACCTGTACGGAAAGGACGGCTACGAAGATATAACAAAAGAATTACAAACACTTTTGGATAATTACCGGAAAAACCTGAACGTACCCCAGGATGAATACTGATATTCTTTATAAAAAAACTATAAAAAACTTGTTTTTCCTAATAAAAAAACCAATATTTAAACTAACATGCATACCATGAAAACGAAGATTTTATTAAGCCTGTTTTTTATTCTCCCCGGCGTGATGTCACTCCACGCCCAAAATAAAAATGAAGCAGTAAAAGACACCATTCAAAACATTCCTGAGAAAAGGGAAGCAGCCACTAATGTAATGCTTAATGCATCGAATGATACAGGTCCAAGAAGCATTAATATCGGATTACCCGGTAACCCTACGGGGACAACCATCTCTGAAAACGGACTGCTGGTGACTTACGACCCTCAGGGCATGAGACCGGTAAGAGCCTGGCGTCAGGACGGGAGTTTTAGTAAGGTGACCTCCCTGAATCTCAGGCAGACTGCTATATTGTATGGAGATATAGGAGCCTCCGTAACCACCTACACCAATAAAGGAACCGATAAACTGCAAGGAAGAGTAAACTTCTCGACAAACTCGTTCGGACTATTGAGAGGCAGCCTCTCCATAAGCGGCCCGCTTAAAAACGGTTGGTACTATTCATTAAATGGATTCGTCAACATGGACCCGGATACCTACCGGTCGGATATCAGCCGCTTTATGGAAAAAACTCACCTGTACAAAGGTTTCTTAAACAAAAAATACAACAATGGCAAAGGAGAAATCGGAATACAGTACAAATATGCCAACTCTACCGGAATCAACAACAAGTTCAATCCGTATATCTATAGGTCAAATGGTAAAGTAGACCAGCTTCCCGGCATGAGTATCGGTAAAGAGGCATACCTTTTGCATACAGGGAACGTGAATGTAGTAGACGTGCTGAGTGGCCAAAAAAGATCCATTGATATGCTAGACGATACGGGTGCCGAAACACACGCGTTCGACCTAATAGGAAAAAATAAACTCAATAACGGCTTAAATCTGGATTATGCCTTCCGCTACAATCATTCCATGTCGGGCTTCTTTAATTCTGCATATAACAAAATATTCAATACAGCAGATATGGCAGACAACATCCGGTACATTTATGCCGACAATGCCAATGAGCAACAATACACAGGATATGTTCAGAATGCCATGTTCGTCACAGGACCCAAAGCGAAATACCAAACCCTGCAAAGCAGGATCGATTTAAGTAAAAATACGGCAAATCATAAATGGAAACTGGGCCTGGACGCTCAATATTATATGATTGACAATGCCAATAAATCTACAGTATCTTATATTCAGGAAGTAGCAAACAATCCGCGTGCATTGATCCGCCAAACTTTCAACGGTACAAACTGGGTAAACGCTAACGGAGCAGACGAGTACGGACAATGGAACTACAACGGTTCATACCAATACTATGACGGTTCCGAAGCCAAAGCGGCAATTTATTTCACTGACAGTTGGGACATATCAAAGAAATTCAATCTGGAGTACGGAGCACGTCTCGAATGGGCCAATATAAACGGAAACTGGTCTTCACAAG
>DQAM01000248.1 GCA_003523545.1 Dysgonomonas sp. | reverse complement strand
GTATATCTATTAGGAGCATTGGTGCTGGTTGCCATATTTGCATTTTCTTATGTATGTTTTATTTGTAAATAAATAGAAAACAGTTATCAGTCAACAGTTATCAATGAATTCTTTTTGTTAACTCGTTAACTCGTCAACTTAAAAAAATAAATATAAGACAATGAATTTTCTTTCATTATTTGTTTTAGTTCCTGTTTTGATGGTGTTGGGATTTATTCCCTGCAAGAACATCCAGCAAGTAAGAACAGTAGCAGTAGTAGGAGCAGTCATAGAAATGATATTGGCAGTTGCCCTCATATTTATGTTTTTTGCGGCCAGAGAAGCCGACCCAAATAGTCCGATGCTTTTTTATAATGACAGCATTGTATGGTTCAAATCACTGAACATACGCTATGCTGTGGGTGTAGATGGTATTTCCGTACTGATGATTCTACTTACCGCCATCATTATATTTACAGGGACATTTGCTTCGTGGAACATGAAGCCGCTTCCCAAAGACTTCTTTATATGGCTGACTCTGCTGTCTATAGGAGTTTACGGGTTCTTTATTACTGTCGATATGTTCACTATGTTCTTCTTCTACGAGATAGCATTAATACCGATGTATCTGCTTATCGGGTTGTGGGGAACAGGACGGAAAGAATATTCGGCCATGAAACTAACCCTTATGCTGATGGGAGGTTCGGCATTCCTGCTGGTCGGTGTATTCGGTATTTACTGGTTCTCACCGATAGATGCAAACGGACAGCATACATTCGATATGCTTAAGATAGCGGCAGACAATACAATCCCCGTATCGGTACAAAGATGGGCATTCCCTCTTACCTTCTTAGGATTCGGAGTATTAGGGGCTCTTTTCCCGTTCCACACCTGGTCTCCCGACGGTCATGCTTCAGCACCGACAGCCGTTTCTATGCTTCATGCCGGAGTATTGATGAAACTGGGAGGATACGGATGTTTCCGCATCGCTATGAACCTATTGCCTGATGCAGCCAACGAATTATCATGGATATTCATTATACTGACAGGAATCAGTGTCGTTTACGGAGCCTTCGGGGCAATTTCGCAAAACGACCTTAAATATATCAATGCATATTCATCAGTGAGCCACTGCGGTTTGGTACTGTTTGCCATCCTGATGATGAATACTACAGCCACCACCGGTGCTGTGATGCAGATGTTGTCTCACGGATTGATGACAGCCCTTTTCTTTGCCCTGATAGGAATGATATACGGACGCACCCACACGAGGGATATACGCGAACTGGGAGGATTGATGAAAATCATGCCTTTCCTTGCAGTAGCATACGTGATTGCCGGTATGGCATCATTAGGGCTTCCGGGATTAAGCGGATTTGTGGCAGAAATGACTATATTTGTCGGAGCATTCCAACATCCGGATATGTTCCACCGTGTATTTACGATAATGGCCTGTGCCTCTATTGTGATTACTGCTGTATATATCCTGAAGGTTGTTGGTAAGATATTGTATGGTCCTGTTATCGACGACCACCACCTTGAACTGACAGATGCCGTATGGCACGAAAAGATTGCAGTGGTTGGGCTTGTTGTATGTGTGGCAGGCATGGGATTATTCCCGGGCTGGATTTCAAATTTAATAAGTGCATATTTGCATTAACCTCAAAAACAACAAACAACATGAAAAATTTAAGTAGAATCTTTTTAGTAATTGCATTGATTGGTGTATCAGCCGTATGCAAGGCGCAGACCTTCACGGCAACCGAGTTCATTAATCTGGTATACAAAAGCCAGGAGGATATACAAAAGGAGCTGGAAAACAAAGGATATCAGTTTGACCGCACAGAAAACGGTGATATGTCCGAAAACGATGTATTTACTTCAGGAGACATGACCGTATCCGTGATTTATCCTACATTCGAAGATGCACAAAGCATGGTTTCGTGGGAATTCCCTAATTCAGGAGATTCTTATAACAAATTGGCTCAGGAGATTTCGGCTGCAGGATTTCAGAAATTTGACACTGAAAGAAGAACCGGTTTCACAGCCACTACTTATCAGCGTCCCGGAATGACAATTACCCTAAGCAATGATAAGACTGACAATTCGAACGGTATAGTTACGCTGGCGGTAAGATATACTTCGCTGAGCGGGCTTGCCGGAGCAATGGACAGATAACAAATAACTCGATATAAGAGAGGAAAAATAAGAAGAATATTACAATGGATTTGACGAACTATTTATTGATGAAGCCGGAACTATCGCTTATAGCGGTATTTCTGATTCTGATTATTTACGATTTGTTTGCTTCAGAAGGAGCGAAGAAATATTATTTTCCGGTTGCCTGCCTTTTATTTCTGGCGCATACTGTATATTGTTTCTTTATTAAAGATGAAGGAACATCCTTTGCAGGTATGTACGTGGCGGGGCCGACAGTATTAACCATGAAATGGGTGCTTAATATAGGTACGTTCCTGATTATGCTTCAAGCCAACGAATGGTTAAATAAAGCCGAATCAATAATGAAACGGGGAGAATTTTTCATGCTGGTGATTCTCACTTTGCTGGGAATGTACCTGATGATTTCCTCAGGAAACTTCCTGCTGTTTTTCATCGGTCTTGAAACTGCTTCTCTTCCTATGGCTGCACTCGTTGCTTTCGATAAGTACAAACACCAGTCGGCAGAAGCAGGAGCAAAATATATCTTCAATGCCATATTCTCGTCAACGCTGGTAGCTTTCGGGCTCTCTTTCGTATACGGAGCATGCGGAACGTTGTATTTCGATGACCTGTTCCGCACGATTTACTCCACTCCATTGATTATAATGGCCATGATATTTTTCCTTTCAGGCCTGTTCTTCAAAATATCGATCGTGCCTTTCCATCTTTGGGCTCCCGACACATATCAGGGTGCACCGACAAACGTGACATTATATTTGTCGACCATATCGAAAGGTGCCGCAGTTTTCGCTCTTGTACTTATTTTATATAAAGTATTCCCGTTCCTCAGCGACACATGGGTTCCGGTAATATGGGTACTTACACTGATTACTATTACAGTGGGTAACCTGTTTGCCTTGAGACAAAAGAACATGAAACGCTTCCTTGCGTTTTCATCCATCTCGCAAGCCGGTTATATTATGCTGGGAGTATTCTCGGGAACATCGACAGGGATGTCTGCTACTATATTCTATGTATTCGTTTACTTGTTTTCCAATCTTGCCGCTTTCGGAGTGATATCGAGCATCGAAAACAAAACAGGCAAAGTGAATATGGACGATTACAACGGATTGTATTACAGCAACCCAAAGCTGGCTTTAGTGATGATGATAGCTATGTTCTCTTTAGGAGGCATCCCGCCGACAGCCGGATTCTTCAGCAAACTATTTGTGTTTATAGCAGCAATGGAACAAGGGCATGTGGTATTGGTATTCCTTGCCTTATTGAACACCGTAATATCATTGTTCTATTATCTGCTGGTAGTGAAAGCCATGTTTATCAAAAAGGCCGATACACCTATCCAGCCGTTCCAGACAGACAGTTACCTGAAAACGTCACTAGCTATTTCCGTGGTTGGAATGTTCTTCGTAGGAATTATTAATTGTTTTTATGAATATATCCACTCGGTAAGCTTCGGCATTTAACAAATTTTGTTCAAAATAACACTGATTCGATAAACACTAACTCTTACTTTTGTGTTTATCGAATTAGTTTTTTTATATAGTCCTTAATCTTTATCAAATCGATATGAATTTATTTGTTCTTTTACAAACGGCGGCTGCAAACATGGAAGAAGTAATAGCCGAACCAGTTGTGCAGCAGAATTACCTTAGTCTGATCATGAAAGGCGGATGGATAATGGTTCCCATTGCTCTTCTTTCCGTAATTGCTATTTATTTTATAATTGAACGATGGCTG
>DQAM01000169.1 GCA_003523545.1 Dysgonomonas sp. | reverse complement strand
CGATGTAGTGAATACTGAAGATTAACTAATTCAGTTTTGTTGAATTTTAGATAGCTCATAGTAACTGATTTTTGTATAGATAGAACCTAAAAACGGCTCAAAATTACTATATTTTTTTTGACTATAACTTATTTATTGTCATTTATTTTAACTAAATTACTAATTATTTTCCATTCTTAACCAAATCTTAATATTTAGCACATATAAATTTTTTTTAACAACGTTATTTTAACATACTTCTTCTTCTGAATTCACTGCAGATTATCCCGGTTGCTACTCCTACATTTAACGATTCGGATGTGGGACGGCCGGGGGGATAATTGGGGATGGTAATTTTGTTTTTGGTGAATTTCTGAATAACGGGACGTATGCCTTTCCCTTCATTACCCATTACAATAATTCCTGTCTCGGATAGTTTTGCTTTGTATATATCTTTTCCATCGAGAAACGTGCCGTAGACAGGCAGTTTTTTTTGTGAGTCCAGCCATTGTTCAAGATTTATATAATGTATTTTTACGCGGGACAATGCCCCCATCGTAGCTTGTACAACTTTCGGATTGTAAATGTCTACCGTGTCTTCGGAACATACGATATTTTCGATGCCGTACCAATCAGCTAATCTGACTATAGTACCCATATTACCGGGGTCTTGTATCCCGTCCAATGCCAATACTAATTGTGTATCGAGTTGAGATTGGTCCAGAGTATATCTTTGTTTGTAAAAAACAGCGAATACTTGCTGAGGTGTTTTCTGAAAACTTATTTTTTCTATTTCGCTTTGGTTTACCTCAATTATCTCGCTGATGTTAAATTTCTTATTTCCCAAAGATTTTATGAATGGAGTCGTGGCAATTAACAATTCACATTTGATGACAGACAATAAATCGTCTACTATCTTGTCACCTTCGGCAACAAACACTCCGTACTCATCTCTACATTTCTTTTTTTTGAGGGATTGGATATATTTTATTTTAGTTTTGCTTAAAGGCATTCATTCGTATTTATAAGTTCATTTCCTATAAAAATAGGGGATTTAAAGTACATTCCCAAGATAATTTGTAAAATTTATAAGCAAAAAGGAATAATTTCCTCCAAATTTCCTGATTTTGTTAAATAAATACATATTTCATGGCTACTTTTGTAATTATTATCCAAATCGGCTTATTTTGTACAGCTACAAACAATTTTAACTAATTACTGTTACAAACAGAGAAACAGGAATAAATGTTTATGAAGCATACGAAGATTCTCATACTATTTTTGCTATTCTTCTTTCATATAGGTATATCGGCGCAGGACAGGGATAGACCGCGGGAAGGGGAGGGCATATATGCGTTTTTGAGGAGAAATGACCGTGTAGCTAAAAATGATTATAATCGATTTTTAGAATTAAATAAAGGTAAATTCGGAAAAAACAACTCTTTAAAGATGGGAGTTTATTATACTTTACCGCCTAAAGATAAAGATGCTTCCGTTTCCACTTCTAAAGAGAAGCCTGAAAAGCAGAAAAACAATACACCATCAAAAAATCAATCTGGAATAAAGCGTAAAAATCCTTTATTCGGGAAAAAATATGAAAATTATACGGTCAGTTCTGACCGTCTCAAAGGAGCCTGTTTTTTTCTCTCGAGCGGTCATGGAGGCCCTGATCCGGGTGCAATAGGTAAAGTAGACGGAAAAACGCTTCATGAAGATGAATATGCTTATGATATAACGCTTAGGCTTGCACGCCGGTTGTCGGAAGAGGGTGCTACTGTATATATGATCATCCAGGATGCAAAAGACGGTATACGTGACGATAAATATTTATCCAATAGCAACCGGGAAACTTGTATGGGTAAGGCAATACCATTGAACCAGAAAGCAAGGCTAAAACAAAGGAGCGATAAGATTAACAGCCTTAATAAATCATCCAAAGAAAAATACAAAAGAGCTGTATTCATACATTTGGACAGCAGAAGTAAAAAGCATCAGCTGGATGTATTTTTTTACCATGCCAAAAACAGTGCCTCCGGCAAAAAACTAGCCAATACGATGAAAAATACGTTTAGGGATCAATATAAGAAACATCAGCCTAACAGGGGGTTCACGGGTACAGTAAGCACCCGGGGGTTATATGTTTTAGAAAAAACTGTACCTGTGGGTCTATTCGCGGAACTGGGCAATATACAAAACACATTCGACCAAAGAAGATTTCTGGACCCGGATAACAGGCAGGCACTCGCTAACTGGATGTGCAGAGGTTTTATCAAAGATTATGAAGATTATAAAAAATTAAATAGAAAGTAACATAATAGTAGATTAATGTGGGAAGTATACCGGATGGACCTATTATGTAATAAATTAAAGTATGTGTATTTCAACATATTTTAATATACTTTGAATAGCAAAAAACAAGAAAAATGCAATTAAGTCTTAAATTTGTGTTTTTTTATAAAACTATCCGGAAAGATTGTTCCGTGTGATTCGATGAGAATACAAATACCACATATATTATTCCTGTTAATTATCTCTTTGCTGGGGGGATACTCATGCAGTTCCACTAAATATGTTCCCGAAGGAGAGTATCTGCTCAATAACGCAACTGTGAAGGTGGATGCGAAAGATGTTTCATATTTCGATATGGAACCTTATATTAAGCAGAGAGCAAATTTTGAAACTTTTGAATTATTTAAATTTCCTTTATTTATTTATAACTTATCCGGAAGAGACACCACACGATGGTTTAACAGAGCATTGAGAAGCGGGGGAGAACCTCCTGTGATTTTTGACAGCACACAAATAGACCGGTCGTTAGTCGATTTGTCGCGTGTCATGTATAATAAGGGGTATCTGGATGTGGAAGTTACTCCGGAAATTACTTACCGGGATAAAAAAGTAGATGTTGTATACGATATAAAATCGGGTATACCAACGACTATTGATAATTATACAATAACTATTCCGGATAGTGTGTTTCAGCCCGATGTTGAAAAAACTTTCCGTATCCCGCCCCGTTTTCGTCACCTGTCGGGAGATTCTCTCGATTTGATAGCGTATATCAGTACAGGCTCATTACTTAAGAAAGGGGACCAGTTCGATCTGGACCTGCTTGATAATGAACGTGAGCGTGTATCATCTATTTTCAGGCGTAACGGTTATATGAATTTCGGTAAGGAATATATCGGTTTTGTGGCCGATACGATCGGTAAAACAGATAAGGTAGACCTCGAGATGGTTATATATCCTTATACACGTAGCATTGGTAATAATCAAACTGTAGATATACCTCACCATCAATATTATGTGGACAAAGTAGATATTTACGTGGATTATAATCCTATCAACGACGGGAGCATAGAAAATTATGTGGCTACGGATACTATTGTCAGAGGAGACTATCGAATATTTTATGGTGAACGTGGAAGATTTCTCAAACCCTTTATCATATTGGATAATTGCTATATACAACCCGGAGGATTATTCAATGAAATACAAACGAATTTAACTTATAATTCACTTTCGCAACTGCATATCCTCAAAAATGTAAATATAAGATATGAAGAATATCTTCACAATGATTCTACAAGGCTGAGGTGTATTATAACGGCCGTTCCGGATAAAAAGCAAGGTATTTCAGCAGAAGTAGAAGGCACCAATTCGGGAGGGTATTTTGGTGTGGGAGCAGGTTTGGGCTACGTGCACAGGAACGCATTCAGAGGCTCTGAATTATTCAATGCACGTGTAAAAGGTTCCTATGAGGCTGTGACTCCCAATTTTTCCAGCTTTAAAGATAATTATTTCGAAATAGGAGGTGAAATGTCCGTGACATTTCCACGATTCATGTTTCCTTTCCTCAAAAAAGATTTGAGACGGCGTTTACGGGCATCTACCCAATTGGTTTCGAGTTATACTTACCAAAGACGTCCTAATTACTTTACCAGAACAGTCTTGTCTACAGGAATTAAATATATATGGGAAAACCGCGGGCTCAACCCTTCAAGGCATAGTTTAGACCTTATCGATATCAGCTATGCGCATATACCTTATCTGAATCCTGATTTTGAAAGCACCCTTTCCGAGAATGCCAAGATATACAGTTTCACAGACCAGTTCATTGTAAGCATAGGATATACATATTCCAAAACAAACAGTCTTACGGTGGGGCTGGTTCCTATGCCGAGAAGAAACAGGACAACCTATTCACTTAGAACATCTATAGAAACTGCCGGAAATGTATTGTCCCTGATAGGGAAACTGGCAGATTTACCCAGGGAGGAGAACGGTGCAAGAAAAATATTCGGGACTTACTTTGCGCAATATGTGCGGGGGAATGTGGATTACAGTAAAACGATACGGCTTGACGATAGAAATTCATTAGCCTGGCGTCTCGGACTTGGAATTGCGTATCCTTATGGAAATAATAAATTGGTACCTTTTCAGAAGCGTTTCTTTTCCGGAGGAGCAAACAGCGTACGCGGGTGGAGTGCCAGGGAATTAGGTCCGGGAGCATTTTACCGGGAAGATGCCAATTTCAATGACCAATCAGGAGATATCCGTTTCGATGCGAATATTGAATACAGAAGCAAAGCTTTCTGGAAACTGGAACTTGCCGCATTTCTGGACGCAGGAAATATCTGGACGATAAAGGGTACGGAGCGCCAGTATAAAGGAGAATTCAAATTTGATAAGTTTTATAAACAGATAGCTTCATCGTGGGGAATCGGGTTTAGGCTCGACTTCGATTATGTATTGATACGTCTCGATTGTGGTTGGAAACTATATAATCCGGCAGATATTCCTAATTTCCGTCAGGATGAGAGCGGAATGTATGTGCCCGACGGCTATAAGTCGAAATGGTCTGTAC
>DQAM01000001.1 GCA_003523545.1 Dysgonomonas sp. | reverse complement strand
AGAGCATGCGACAAGATAATGGAATCTCATCTGGAAAAAGAAGATGATCGGATATCATTATTTATTCTTATTAGTTTTTCGATGGGTATTTCTTTAATGGCATTTTCGTTCAGGATAACTTCCGGTAAATCCTGGTTGACTGCCTTAATCTCGATAGGAGTCATTCTGATTATATTTATGTTTATAACATTTATAACAGAAGCGATAGTGGATGGGAAGCTCGCATTGATAGCGTTTCTTTTATTAACTTTACTCCTTTTTATTGGTGAAATTGTTTTCTTACTCCATACTATTTATAAAACGAACGGGAATAAAAGGAATACTTCTGTCATTCTGAATCATTTGATCTGGTATATACCTGCGGTTCCGGCCTTAATTATTATCTTGATATATACTATATCGAAAGACAACTGTTCGTATGACGATACAGATTGTCTGTACAAATGGATAGATGATCGCTGGTGGCCCATTATATGGGGTAATGTTGTTATGGTTTTCTTTTGGATGTGGCTGTATGTCCGTTTTATTATATTGAAATGGAAAGGTGTTCCGGAGGAATAAATATGATAAAGACCCAATATATTGCCAACGGAGATCATTACAAACTTGTACTGAAAAGGATAGAACAGGTCCGCAGGCACCTTTGGATAGGTACGGCAGACCTAAAAGACCTTTATTTCGAAACTAATAGTGCAGTTGTTCCATTTTTGAAAGTTTTATCAGACCTGATAAAAAGGAATGTCGAGATACGCCTGATTCATGCCAAAGAACCGGGGAATAATTTTAGAAGGGATTTTGATAAATATCCTCAGTTATTAAAAGGATTGGAACGTGTATTATGCCCGCGGGTGCATTTTAAACTCATCATCTTCGATCTGGAAGAAAGCTATATCGGATCGGCGAACCTGACTGGAGCAGGGGTTGGTATGAAAGGAGAGAATAAGCGTAATTTTGAGACTGGTATACTTACATCCGATCCTCTTTTGGTCGAACAGTCCATCAGCCAGTTTGACGATGTATGGATGGGTAAGTTCTGTAAAAACTGCGATAGAAAGGCTTATTGCGGCGATGTGATAAGTAAACTGTAATAAAAAATGTCCCCCCCAATTTTTTGTACTAATCTTTTGTCATGCTGAATGCAATGAAGCATCTGATCTTAAAGGAATAAGATTCTTCGTTACATTCAGAAACAACTGTTGGCTCCGTTGCACTCTGCCGATTTTCAATTCGAGGAGCGAAGGCGACTCAATGACAATAATGATTAAACTATAGTAGTTTATTTTATTTCTTAGACATTTTAATATATAAATCACATAATTAATTATTCTTATACATACTATCCCACCAACTGGAATCATCCTGGAGCCATTTGGCAAACCACGCAAAGATAGAGTGATTCCATTCGATCCGCTTTTTGAAATCGCGAACCCCATGATTTTCACCCTTTACCTGTATGAATTCAACCGGTTTTCCCAATATTTTCAAAGCAGTATACATCTGTATGCTTTCGCCGATAGGTACGTTGGTGTCTTCTGTGCCATGCAGTAGTAGGAGAGGGGTATTTATTTTATCCGCATTAAACAGCGGGCTCTGTTCGATATACATTTCCTTATTGTTCCAGGGATAACTGTTGGCGCTGGCACCTGAACTGTAAGTATATCCCCAGTAGCCTTCGCCCCAATAACTAGATATCGAGCTGATTCCGGCATGAGATACCGCAGCTGCAAACAAATCGGTTTGTGTTTGGAGATACATAGTCATAAATCCTCCGTAGGATGCTCCTATACATCCGATTTTCGAAGCATTTACGAAAGAGTGTTCATTTACAAATTTTTTAGTCCCTTCTATAATCTCATCGGCAGTTCTTTTACCCCATGCATTGACATGCCTGGCTGCAAATTCTTGCCCGTATCCGGTTGTTCCGCTGGGTTGCAATACATATACGACATAGCCCAGAGCAGAATATACATGAGGTGGGTACGGCCTCTCTAATGTTCGTTGCGTAGGGGATGTTCCTCCGTAATAGTATACTATCATCGGATATTTTAGAGCAGAATTGAAATTGGGTGGTAAATAATATCTTCCATCGATTTCCGAACCGTCCGAAGATGTAAATTTCCATTCCTGAGAATTCTGTATATTAATCTGGTCCAGTCTTTCTTTTCCGGGATCGGCAATCGAAACAGAGCGCAGGTTTTTCATATCCAGAAGGTGCGCGCGGGTAGAGTTAACATCACTCACCCCGTAATATACTGCAAAATTACCGTTCCGGGCATAAGATATGGACCTCACGACTTCTTCATCCAGGGGAATAAGGCTGAATTCCTTTTGTTTGGGATTGTATCTGTATATCCTTTCCAGATCACGGTCAGAAGTCCTGAAATAGATATTCCCGTCTACAGGATTCCAGTATGAATTATCGATACTTGGATCAAAATTACGGGTTATCGCTTCTATCTGCTTAGTGCCCAAATCCATGATAAATGCTAAGGTGTTGTAACTATTGGGTATAACTCCTGTCTGCAAGGTATTTCCTATGCCTCCGAATGCCTCACCCGAACCGCTTATTAATATTTTTGTTCCATCGGGAGAAAAAGATCCCCTGTTCGCAAAGCCTTCGTTTTCCCACAAAGTTTCTACTTGAAGAGTTTGCAAGTCCATCCTGTACATCGATGTTTTGTAAAACGGCCTTTCAGTAGGAGTATTCCTTGACACGGAATATAAAATATATCGTAAATCCCGGCTTATATCATTGAGTGAAGTAGATTCTTTTCCAAATGTCAAGCGCTGTTTAAAGCCTGTCTTTAGGTCGTATTTAGAAAGGAAATACCTGGTACCACTATTCGGTTGCCTGCTTTCGGGGGTTGTAAGTATAATCAGGTCTTTCTTATTTTCATCCGGAGATTCACTGTCTGTATATATTAAAGTCTGCTCGTCGGGTGTGAAAGAAAAATTTCCGGTCGGTATATTCCTTGCAATAATTTCTTCGTTTAAACTCTCAGGGTCGATTGTTATCAGGTTGAGAGAACCACTGCTGTTGTCCGTATAATATAGTTTGGAAGTAGAGGGCATCCACCTCATATTCTTATTGGATGGCAACGAAATTTTTTTCCCGGATTTATGGGTGTACAATTCTTTGGATGAGGATGTTTTACCGTCGTCTTTTGTAGTAGTATAATTGATCAGTACATATTGCCCGTCGGGAGATATCGTGGCTTGCGAAATACGGGTTCCTTCGAGGATATCTTTGATTGTGATGTTCCTTTTACTTTGTTGTAACAAATTCCCGAATGTGTAATTGACGAATGAATTTTCTTCTTCCGGTTCCACAGTTACTTTTATTCCTTCGGGGCTTTTATTGGTCGCAAGGCTCATATATTTTATGAGTATATTGTAAGTACCCGGATTTGCCGGAAAAGTAAGCTTTATTGTTTTGGCCGAAGTCAAGGTATCTTCTACTGTCGTTTTGGAAGTCTCTTTTACACCGTTGATATATGCTTCGAACATAGAAGGGGATGTTATTCTGACATTGGTTTTTGCATACCTATCCACATTAAGGTCGAAAGACAATAAATAAAAGCGGGCGTCTTTCTGGGTTTTTCTAAGCATAAAATAGTCTGAAATATCAGCTGTCATTTCCTCCGTAAAATCTTTTCTTTCGGGAAATGAGAAAGAGGATTCAAGCATTTGCTTATTGTCGAACTTTTTCCCCTTTACGTTGATAGAGTCCACCATCACCGGAAAATTCAGATCTGTATATTGTCCGGTAGAATAGATTTTTTTAAGTGTGATTTTCTGCTGG
>DQAM01000003.1 GCA_003523545.1 Dysgonomonas sp. | reverse complement strand
AAGCCCAGCGAAACGGAAAATGGATTTTGAATTCGGGAGGGTCAGGTACTGCAACTTTCGGCAATGTTGTGAAAGACCAGTGGGTACATCTGGCAGTATCTGTCAAAGATGGAAAAGGGGAACTGTGGCTTAATGGCAAAAAGACAGGTATATTCAATCCGACTAAAGCGTATGCTCCTAATTTTTCAATTGGGATAGCCGACGAAGATAAAGATGCGTTTCATGGTGAAATATATGAAGTCAGATACAGCACTTTCGATTCTAAAAATTTTAATCCGGAAACAGATTTCCTGATTGATTATAAAAAGAAGAAAGAACAAGATAAGAAACGATTGTCAGACCGTAAGTCCTTGATACAGGAAATAGAAAAACCCGGATTAGGAAAGGAACTTGTGACCGTATTACCCGAAACAGTACAGGAAAACGACTGGCTGATTTCCCCGATAAACGACCCTTGCCGTTTATTGGTACAAAAATCCGATGACGGATTATCTTCCACAATGCAGTTGAATAATGGTTTGGTTTCGAGAACATTCTATATCTCGGAGAATATTGCCTGCGTAGGTTATAAAAACCTGACTAATAATGCCGAATATATTCGGGCTGTAAAACCCGAAGCTCGTATAATGCTGGACAGTATATGGTACGAAGTCGGGGGACTCAATGGGCAACCGGAACGTTCTTACCTGTTGGATAGTTGGTATCCCACACTGGAAGCTGACGAACAGGCGTTTGTTCTTGCGGGAGTGGAAACCGGCGCTCCTCTGATGAGATATCCCTGGAATCCGAAGTTCAATTCTATCCAAACCGATTGGCCGGCAAAAGGATTGCGCGTAGTAATGACTTACAAACCTACAGCGATGATGTCCCGGTTGAAAGATATAGAAGTGCACGTCAACTATGAAATATACCAAGGATTACCCATAATAGCCAAATGGATTGAAGTGCTTAACAAGGGGGTAAAGGAAATGAGACTCAACCAAATTGAATGTGAAGTATTAGCTGTTAATCAGGATCAGGTAAATCGCATTCATGTCGAGAGTGATTTTTCTTTTGCCCTTGTTAATGCCAATATAAAAGGCAGTGCCCTGATGCATTATCAGGGAGATAAAATGGAGCCTTATCAGGCGGGTGAATCAACTACTTTGTGGACAGTCGAGAAAGAATATAATACATGGGCTTCGCACAATCAGGCGGAAGATAATTTCCTGCAATTTCCTCATCGTAACTTACTTATAAGCCGTCTACCTATGGGTCCCGATGTTTTTGTGTCAAAAGATAAACCTTTCAAATCTTATCTGACATTCGAATTACTTCAGGATAGTGACGATAGGGAGCGGAAATCTCTAGGACATCGGCGCATGTATAAGAGACTGGCTCCTCAGACTACCGAATCTCTGATAGCCGGAGGAATCACTTCGCACGATGAGGAAAAACTGAAAAACTTTATCGACCAGATGTCCGAATTGGGTATGGAAAGACTCGATATTCAGGCATGGCCAGGAATCAGCCACGATAATCTGGACGAAAAATATATAGCACTATGGAAAAATATTGCCGGATATGCTAAAGACAGAGGAATTGTGATGGGAGGATATGAATTACAGATAGCATCCCGTGGGCGAGGCAAAGATGTGGATTGTATACATCCGAAAACAGGAAAACCGGGTAGTATATTCGGACAAAGTGTATGTATAGCCAGTTCGTGGAAAGATACATACTACAATAAAATGTGGGAATTTTTCGATAAGACCGGACTGATGACTTATAATATGGATGGCCCCTATCATGGAGACCCGTGTGCATCTACAGTACACGAATATCATCATGGTCTATATGATTCGCAATGGGAACAATGGAAAACACAAGTCGAAGTTATCCATGAATTGCAACGAAGAAACATGTATATACCGATTCCCGACTGGTATTTCCTGAACGGACAATGTTCTACAGGTATGGGCTACCGTGAGGCTAGTGCCAACCTTACGCCCGAACAACAGATGTTGCTGGGCAGACAATATATCTATGATGGTACGTGGCATAAACTACCTACAATGGGTTGGATGACCCTTCAACTGGTCGGATTCTATACAAACGACCCCCGGGTTGGATTAGAACCTCTATCCGAAAATCTGGTTCGTTACGAACAACAGCTTGTTCAATTTCTATCCAGTGGATGTACCCTTACAATCAGGGGAAACCGCTTATATGATACACCTGAAACCAAAGAAATGCTGTTGAAATGGATAAACTGGTTTAAAAAGCATAGGGAAATACTTACTTCCGAAATTATACATGTGAGCCGTCCTAACGGCAGGGATTTAGACTGCATGTTGCATGTCAATCCGTTTATAGAAGAAAAGGGTATGGTCGTGATTTTCAATCCTACCGACAGGGAAATAATCAAGGAAGTTAAATTACCTTTGTATTATACCGGACTGAAAAAGAATGTAAAAATAACTTCGGAAGATAATTCCGTAAAAACCTATAATCTCAATGAAAAATCAGAACTGCTCCTGCCTGTAAAAATTAAACCTCGTGGCACCGCCTGGTTTGGAAGAGCG
>DQAM01000002.1 GCA_003523545.1 Dysgonomonas sp. | reverse complement strand
ACAGCCTTTTGAGCGGAATGTCTTCTGTTGAGGAAATGCAGAAGATTATCATTGAAACTTTGTATACCTATACTCAGCCGGTTGATGCCGATAGAGAGCAATAATTCCAAATAAGGTTTATCCAAATCGTCGGGATTAGCTTCGAGCGTTATCTCTGCACCGGGATTGACGGTGAAATTGCCGGATATTTTTTCTAGTATAAAATGAATTTCGTCTGCCGATAACTGCGATGGAGTGCCCCCGCCGAAATAAATAGAATCTATAATTTCACCATTTAGATAATCACAACGAAGTTCTATTTCCTGCCCGAGTGCTTCCGGATACAGGCTTTTTTCAGCGGTATCCGTCTGGGTGAAGAAATCGCAATAAGCGCACCGGGTTTTGCAGAACGGTACGTGGATGTAAATGCCTGCCATCGGTTTATTCCTTGTACATTTCTGCTATCACATCTTTGTATTTTTCAGCGACATACTTCCGGCGGACTTTTAATGTATTGGTGAGTTCCCCGCCTTCCATGGTAAATGGTTCGGGAAGAAGAATAAACCGTTTAATTTTCTCATACGGGGCAAGGCTGGCCTGTTGCAGTTCTATTCGTCCGGCTATCATGGCGTGCAAATCCCGGTTCTTTACCAACTCTTCCATACTGTTGTATTGTACACCATTTTCTTCAGCCCATTGTTCCAAAGCCGGATAATTAGGAACTATCAGGGCACTGACAAATTTGACGTCGTCCCCGATAATAGCCATCATATCGATGTATTTGTCATTGGAGAGTAATGTCTCTATCGCCTGCGGAGCAATGTATTTACCGTTCGAGGTTTTATAAAGGTCTTTTATCCTCTCTGTCAGTACGAGTATATTTTCGCCTATCATTTCCCCTGCATCGCCTGTCCTGAAAAATCCGTCTTCGGTAAAAACTTTGGCTGTCTCTTCCGGCTTTTTGTAATACTCTTTCATTACGGTGCGTCCCTTAACCAGAATCTCGTTATTCTCGGGGTCAATCCTCACCTGTACGCCCGGCATAACACTACCTACCGAATGGATAACGAATTTCTTTTTCAGGTAGCAGGTTACAGTTGCCGTTGTTTCTGTAAGCCCGTATCCTATGATAATAGGAATGTTAACCGATTGGAGAAATATATTGATCTCGTCCGATAGCGGAGAGCCGGCACAAGGGAACATAGTACCCCGTTCTATTCCGATAACCATTTTAAGTACACGGAATACTGTATTGTTGTAAAGGAAAAATTTTATCCTGTTTCCTAAGGGCGGGGTAAGCCCGTTGTTTTTGTAATCCAGATTGTGTTTCCGTCCTGTCTTTATGGAATCGGTATAAAGGAACTTCATAAGCCCTTTAGCCGAACTGATTTTTTCATTTACGCCCTGATATACCTTTTCCCAGAAGCGGGGGACACTGCACATAACAGTCGGGCGGACCTGCTTTATGGATTTCTGAATTTCCCTTGCATCGGTATTGACGGCAATCGTCATGCCTATATGAATGGCATAATAGGTCCATGCCTTTTCGAGTATATGCGCCAGGGGAAGAAAGTTCATGGATAAATCCTTGTCGGACAAGAACGGCAGGCGCTCGTCATGTATCCTGAATACTTCCATGAACGAAGAATGTAGCAATACGACGCCTTTGGGTTCGCCAGTAGTACCCGACGTATAAATGATACACGCCGTATCGGTTTCACGTATCGACTTCATCCGTACCGATACCTTCACTTCGGCATCGGAGTTTTCACCCGAAGCAATGAAATCGTCAAAGTATACCGATGTATGGTCTTCGGGATGCAGTTTCACTTCGCGGTCGAAGATGATTAATCTTTTTAAGATATCGGATTGCTGTTGTACCTTATAAGCATTGTTATATTGGAACTGCTCGCCTACAAATAAAGTCTGTATATTGGCATCGTTGACTATGTATTCTACCTGATGAGGAGAGGCTGTGGCGTAGATAGGAACATTTACGGCACGGTTGGCATAAGCCCCGAATTCGGTAAAAAGGTACTGACACATATTCTGAGAATAAATACCGATATTCTCTTCTGTTTCTATACCTATCTCGGCCATAGACCATGCAACTTTCATCACGTATTCGGAAAAACGCTTCCACGAAATGTTTTTCCATTTGTGCTCCTGTTTATTCCAGTATTTTAAGGCTGTGCGTGATTTGTATTTGAATGCTCTCTTGTGGACTACTTTAGCCAGATGGTAATAACTCATTTCCGATATTTTAAGTTGGTATTTATATACAAAAATAAAATATTTACATGATTATTTCATCCTGATTCGGGATTTTTATAATTGTCTGCACACTTGTTGTCGAGACAATAAATTTTCTTTTTGATTTTATGCAATATTTCATCCACTCTCATTCCGTTTTTTTCCTAAAAAATAAAGATATGTAGGGACGGATTCTAAATCCGTCCGGAAAATATATACGGGCGAATTTGGAATTCGCCCCTACGTAAAAAACCGGATCATTTTTTTTGGTTCTTTTTCCTTCTTCTCTCGTCGTACAGAGAAATCATCCAGAACATACTGCAAACTGATACAATCAGAATCACAATCAGATACATGTAAGAGGATTCGACCGCTTCCTTGCCTGCCGAGAAGTACACTATACCGGCTGCAATCGCAATTACCGCATACATAACCCCGAATACTGAAAACATATTGTCGAGTATGGAGAACGAACCTTTTGCTTTTTTACGGACCAGGGAGTTTTCTGTCTCTATCTGCTGCATAATGCGGAATTTGAGATTCTCGCCGGCACTGAGTTTAGTATCCGACAGTATTTTCCGGAACCGCAGGTCTTCTATGTTATTTTTATCGTTTTCTTTCATTATTCAAAAATATAAATTCCTTTGTTAATTAAATACTTTCATAGTGCATAATCGATCCTAAAATTTCGCCGAAACGTTTTCGGGTGCGGTGCAGTTTCACTT
>DQAM01000004.1 GCA_003523545.1 Dysgonomonas sp. | reverse complement strand
CAAGGATTTGGAAGCTGAAATCAGGCATTTGGAAAATGAAAAAAAACAGTACTATATTACAGCTCCGTTAAGCGGTAATATCACAAACTTCACAGGCCTTAAAGAAGGAAATTTTGTGGTTGCAGGACAAGAATTTGCTAATATAACCACCTCAGACGGACTCATTATCGAATGCTATATATTGCCGGCGGATATCGGATACATCAGTATGGGACAGGATGTCAAACTTCAAATGGATGCTTTCGATTACCGTCAGTGGGGTTTATTGAATGGAAAAGTCATAGATATTGTATCTGATGTGATCACTGTAGAAGGACAGCCTTTTTTCCGGGTAAGATGCTCTATGGACAGAGATTATCTGGAACTTAAAAACGGCTACAAAGGCTATCTGAAAAAAGGCATGACACTTACCGCCCGCTTTATGCTGACCAGAAGGAGCTTGGCTCAGCTTCTATTCGACAAAATGGACAATTGGATGAACCCTAAAATAATAAGTAATGGGGATTAAGATTAAACAAAGGGATATAACCGACTGCGGGGCTGCCTGTATAGCGTCAATCTCCGAATACTACAATCTGAAAATTCCCGTATCACGGATAAGACAGATTGCCGGAACCGACAAAAAAGGCACAAGCGGTCTGGGGATCATAACAGCTGCTGAGAAATTAGGATTTACCGCTAAAGGCGTAAAAGGAAAAATAGATGCCTTGCCCGAAGCTCCGTTCCCTGCTATAGCCCATATAGTAGTGAAAGACGTATGGGAACACTATGTCGTAATCTACAAAATAAAAAAAGGCATAGTACATTATATGGATCCGGCAGATGGAGAGATGCATCAAAAATCGCTGGAAGAATTTAACAAGATATGGTCCGGTGTTCTTTTTCTGATGGCACCCGGAAGCCAGTTTGAAAGCAGAAACGAAAAAATCTCGAACCTTTCGCGTTTCTTATATCTCTTGCGTCCACATAAATCTATAATTATACAATGCTTTGTAGGAGCTATATTATATACGGTATTAGGCCTATCCACATCTTTTTATATTGAAAAAATTACCGATAATGTACTGGTAGGCGGTAATACCAATCTCCTGAATCTGATGGGTATAGGAATGATATCTATTATCATTTTCCAGATACTTCTGGGAAGTATCCAAAATTATCTGATGCTGAGTACAGGACAGCAGATAGATGCCCGCCTGATTTTAGGATACTACAAGCATCTGTTGAAACTACCCCAATCCTTTTTCGATACTATGCGTGTCGGAGAAATTGTATCCAGGATAAACGATGCTTTCAAAATAAGGGCATTTATAAACGATACAGGAGTATCCTTGCTGGTCAATGTCCTAATTGTGTTCTTCTCGTTTTCCCTGATGTTTATTTTCAGCTGGAAATTAGCACTTATCATGCTCATAGTCATACCATTATATACTATCATCTATATTATAACCAATAAATTAAACAAGAAATATGAAAGGAAAGTGATGGAGGACTCTGCCGACTTAAGCAGTCAAATGGTAGAATCACTCAATTCGGTTAAAACAATCAAACAATTCGGTATGGAGGATTTCTCCAACCTGAAAACAGAAACTCACTTTATAAAATTGTTAAAAAGCGTATTCCGTTCCGGTACAAATGCCATATTTGTGGGACAAAGTTCCAGCGTTATTAATTCGACATTTACGGTTCTGATGTTGTGGATCGGTTCATACTATGTATTGGATAACGAAATAACACCCGGAACACTATTTTCATTTTATGCCATTATAGGATATTTTACAGGACCTGTCGCTTCATTGATCGGAGCGAACAAAAGTATCCAGAATGCAATGATTGCAGCAGACCGTTTGTTTGAAATTATGGATCTGGAAAGAGAAAGTGAAGATAATAAAATGGAGTTTACCCCGGACCTGAATGGAGATATCACATTTGACAACATCTCCTTCAGTTACGGTACGCGTAAAGAAGTCTTTGAGGATTTTTCAATGCATATTCCTAAAGGAAAAATTACCGCAATAATAGGTGAAAGCGGCTCGGGTAAAACCACATTAACAGCATTACTGCAAAAGTTATATCCCTTGAATAAAGGTAAAATATATATCGGGAAACAGAATATTGATTATTTTACCAATTCGAGCATGAGGCATTATATAGGCGCCGTTCCGCAGCAACTCGATCTTTTTACGGGAACTGTTCTGGAAAACATTGCTCTCGGAGATTTTAACCCTGATATGAAGCGGGTTCTTTCTATTTGTGAAGAACTGGATATTCTCAGGTTTATAGAAAATTTACCCAAAGGATTCAATACACATTTAGGAGAAAATGGTACCGGATTATCGGGAGGAGAAAAACAAAGATTAGCTATTGCCAGAGCTTTATACCGTGATCCTGAAGTATTAATTCTGGACGAAGCAACTTCTTCTCTCGATTCAGAATCCGAATACCATGTACAGAAAACTATAACGAACTTTAACGCCCGGGGCAAAACGATCATTATTATTGCGCATAGATTAAGTACAGTGATGCAAGCTCATAAAATTATTGTACTTGAAAATGGGAAATTGTTAGAAGAGGGAACGCATAAAGAACTTTTTAAACCGGGAAATAAATACTACGAAATGTGGCAAAAGCAGATTCCCACTGGTTTGAAGTTTGTCGATAATACACATGAAAATATAGCTAATCATTCGCTTAACAATCCGGCTGAGAAAAAAATGGATTACAACGAATTGGAATCGGAGATATTAATCCCGGAAGAATTGATTACGGATAATTCCTTAAGATACACTAAAAAAGCTCAAAAGACTAACAGACAATATATTT
>DQAM01000102.1 GCA_003523545.1 Dysgonomonas sp. | reverse complement strand
TTCTATTGCCCACAAAATAGCATTAGAAAACATTTTGACAAAATCATCCGACTCAAAAAGACTACCGGCATGACCCATAAGGAAATATACATTCCGGGCTTTGACGTTTTTATTGGTCCATACAGCAGGATGGTCGCCCATTTTAATATCGGAAGGAGGAGTATAAGTCGATTCGTCTACAGCAGCTAAAACGTGTACATTATCTCTGGGATTCTTATCGAAAGTATACCATTCGTCATCAGGGATGCTGAACGATGGGCTGACGCCTTTCATTACCGGATGAGCGGTATCCTCAACATGAACGGCAGCTGTTGCCAATTCGGCGATGTAATTTTTAAAACGGATACCTCCCATAAAATCGGAAAACCATTGCCACATGGGGTAACCATCGAATTCGCCTAGTAAAGTAGCATGATGGAAGCCGATCCATCCTCCTTTCCCTTCCTCGGTGTATTTTATGAAAGCCTCTTCGGCTTCTTTTGTCCATGTATAGGGAGGAAAATCCAACTGGATAATGAGACGGTACTGGTCAAGAAAAGCTTCATTTATCTTTTCTGTATTATTTATTTCAGTGTATGAAAAATTGTTTTCTTTGGAAAAACTATCGAGCCAGGCTAATCCGGCATCGGTAAAACTTCCGTGCTGACCGCCCCTTTCTGTAAGTATAAGTACTTGATACGGTTCTGAATTTTCGTCTTGTTTTGGTGTATTTGTGACGGAACTTTTGTTATTACATCCTAAAAGTATAACAGCTAAAAAGAAAAGTATAAAATAATATTTTTTCATACTGTAAATGTTTAATCAGTGAGGATAATATATTCAATATTCTGCCAGTAAAGTAAGCCATTTTCCGGCAGATGTAATCCATACTTCTTTATAGGTCGCATTATTTGTAGAAGGCCAGTAGGGAATATCTTCATTTCCTAGGCTGCGTATGCCGACGGGCATTTCTCCGACCATTTCACCGGATGAAAAAGTATCCATCTGCGGATAGTTATATCCTTCGCCGTAAATCATAGATTGACCGAAAGGATTTTTTCCCGCTACCCAGTAAAGCTGTTCCCGCCCTATACGAAGAAGTTCATCATCTTGAAGAAAGTTCCCGCAAATGGCAGCGGCTTTTCCCATAGAAAGCAGGACAGCATTGTTACCGTTAAAGATGCCGAACCCGACCGGAAAACGCCGTAGGTAATGTTCTTTATCCAATTGTACTCCATGTTTGAGTTGTTCTGCAAATTGAGCCGCTTCATCGCCTGAAGTAAACAGATGCGAATGTTGGAAGCTCACTTCATCTTTAGGCTCATCTATATGGTAAACTCCGCTCGCGATCATTCCATAAGGTGATGTGTATTTGACCAGGTTTTTCAAGTAACTTCCATACAATCGTATAGATTCTTCCCATTTACTATAATCGGGGTGGTCAGGCTGCGTTTCGCACAAGAGAGCCATAGCCTGCATATATACCTGTTCGCGCGATTGGTGGTTATAATGAACGATAACTTTACGGGATTTATCACGGTAAAAAAATCCTTTTATTCCATCTTTACCAATAGCAGATTTGCGCTGGCAATCGAGAGTATAACGAATAAATTCTACGGCTTTTTCTGCATAATACGTATCTTTTGTCAGTTTATACAACATACTGGCAGCCCACGATACAGTTGCCATATACTGGCTTTCGGATGTATTGTAACTATGTTCGTAGAAATGTATAAACCCGCCGTATCCATCTTTACGAAATTTCTCTAAAGCAAAAGCAAAGTCTTGTTTAGCTATTTTGGTTAAATATTCCTGCAGCATAGGATCCCTGTCTATAGTGAGAGCTGCATAAGCTTCGTATCCTGCATACAGGAAATTATCGAAAGAGATGTTCTGAACCCTGACTGAACTGATATCATCAAGTGTTTCTAAAACGCCGTCTTGCCAGATAAGTAACCCCATACTGCTGGCCCTGTAACCATCACCATAGCGGTTGCGGAGAATAAATTCCAGGCCCCATTCTGCTTCTTCGAGCATACGGGCAGCTAACAGAGGATTTTTATTTTTCTGATTGTTGTACGATTCCAATAAAGCAAAAGTTACATCCCCGGTTTGAAGAGTCTGTTGTGATAAATCTCCGGCATCGTGCCATCCTCCGGCATAAGAAATCATTTTTCCGTCATGTTTAGAAAAAAGATCCAGGTGGCAAGTCCCATGAATGCCCGGTACGGGATGCCCGCACCGTTGGCAAAAAATGAAATTGAGCACTCTCCATTGTGAGTTTTCCCATATATTTTCACCGATATTGAATGGATAAGTAGTCATTTGTCCGGCTTTCAGATAATAGGAGCCGGGTTGGTTGAACTCTGAGAAATCAATCACATTGAATTCCCCGATAGTAGTTTTTTCTTTTTTCAAGGTTCCCTGATAAACAGATAGGTTACTTTTGCTGTCTATCAGTTCAAATAAACTATCGGGATTTTCATTTTCAGTATTCAGGATGGCTGTTTTCTTGCTGCCAATCATATAACCCGATGTGGAATATATAATTTTACCCTTTTGAGGCAGCCATCCGCTGATAATTTCCGGATTTTCTATTTGTTGTAATTCGATCCCGGAAAAATAATACACTAACGAATCGCCTGTTGTTCTGTCTTTTCCTTTCAGAGAAGCACCGAAACTTATTTTCATTATCTTGTCCCGTTGATATTCTCCTATATCCAGATAGCATTTGTTCCATTCTCGGTTTTTTAGATTAATGAGATGTGACCCGTACTGGCGGTTATGTCCTTTACCGGATGGAGGATTGGCATTTTCGATAGTAAGATTCATATTTACAACGCGTGTACCTTCGCAATCGGGGTAAATATTAAAAGCAATCCTGTTATATTTTCCCCAATCGGCACCATTTATATTCAGTTCGATTCCTGCATCTCCGTAAGTCGCATAATCCGGATCGGATGGCGATCCTTTTGCCCGTTCTCCTGTATAAGCAGGATATGCTAAGCGGATGCTGCCTGCGGATGAAATTATTTTTTCTCTTGAAAAACTCATTTCGCCAAATCCTTTCTCAACCCACCCTGTCAGATTGGGAGTT
>DQAM01000104.1:3611-4968 GCA_003523545.1 Dysgonomonas sp. | reverse complement strand
TTCCGATCTCTTACTCGGATTTCTGTAATAAACTTTTCCTTCGGCATATTCCTGAGCCGCTATCAATGATGGTTTAGGAAGTTTTTCGTAATAACGTGAGATTTCAATCTGCTCACGGTTTTCAAATACTTCCTCAAGATTGTCGTTGTAAGAAGCAAATTCCTGCAGCTTACGATCCAGATCCTGTTTCATTTCAACAGCAATCTGGTTTGCTCTTTTGCTGATTATTCTTACTGTTTCGTAAACATTCTGAGTGTCGGAAGACAGCTCCATCATATTTCTTGTAACAGTATTGCTTGGTGCATTTGTTTTTTTATAGTCCATATTTATTTATAGTAATTATGCTGATTTTATAAATGTATTCTAATTAAACGAAATAATATTAGCCTTCAACTTCTATTGCATCTGCTCCGGTATCTCCTTCGAGCGGCTGCCCCATTTCGCGCATGGCCCGTCTGTAATAACGTTCTACTTCCCTCATATATTTTCCTTCAGGAAACATATTCAAATAGTTGAAACGCTCATCGATAAGATTACGGTAACGTTCCATTTTACGCAATTCGATACTGTTGGAAGCCAATTGGTACCGGGAACGCACTATCAATATCTGGAATTCTTCCAGATATTTAGAGTACGGATACTGTTTGATTGCTTCACGCGCAGTTACGACACAGGACTCGTAATTATTACCCAGGTAGTTCCCGAGATTAAAATAAAGACGGCAAGCCATCAACTCTTTAAGGGCCAGCTTTTCCTGCATCTCGAACAAATATTCCTGAACTAACTGTACTTTATCGCTTTGGGGATAAAGTTCCAGGAAATTCTGGAATTGCTGCATCGATTTATACGTACTCGACTGATCGAGACGCGGGTCGGGTGAATCGAGATATAAGCCGTAAGCCCCGTTGAAACGGGCCAGTTCGGCATATTCGCCACGCGGATAAGTATTATAATAAGCTGCGTAAAAATGAGTCGCAGTTGTATAATCTTTATCGTAAAAGAAACTTTGAGCCAGCAAAAAAGATGACTCCTCGGCATGAGATGTTCCTTTAAATATAGGCACCAGCTCTTCGAGCAGGGTAATAGCCCGTCCGTATTTCTTCTCATCGAAATACTTTTTGGCATAAGTGTATTTCAGTTCGTAATCTGTACTTTTCAGTATTTTGTTGTATTCACCGCATGCTGTGGTCAACAACAATGTCAGGCAGAAAATGAATAAAATCCTTATTTTCATCATTCAGGAACAAGATTTAAACCGCAAATTTAAGGAAAGCTTTTAGATTTCGAAAAAAAAGCCGTGTTTTTAAGGAATTTTGAGATACAAATAAAATATTCCGGCTTATTTATTCTTTTTATT
>DQAM01000104.1:0-3448 GCA_003523545.1 Dysgonomonas sp. | reverse complement strand
TATTGTTAGACAAACGGGGAACTTTGTTCTGTCCTCCCGATTTTCCGATCGACTTGAGCCAATTGTGGAAGGTCCCTTTGGGTACCGGTTCAACTCTCGGAGCCTGCAAGGACAAATCATACGAACGCTTGGCTTCGTAATCGGAGTTTACTTTTTTGAGGGAATCGTCCAGAGTCCGTATAAATAAATCTAAATCTGCTGGTTCCACTTCAAACTCTATCAGCCATTGATGTGCCCCGGCCGAATTATCGCCGAAATAGATAGGGGCGGCAGTATATTCTGATATTTGCGCCCCGGTTATTTTACAAGCTTCGCCCAATGCTTTTTCGGCATTGTCTATAATCAATTCTTCACCGAAGGCATTGATAAAACTTTTGGTGCGGCCCGTTATCTTAAATAAATAAGGATGAGTGGAAGTAAACTCAATAGTATCTCCAATCATGTACCGCCATAATCCTCCGTTAGTAGAAATGAGAATGGCATAATTCTGTCCTGTCACGACCTCTTCCAATGTTAATGCTTTAGGATTCTCAGAATCCCATTCCTCCATCGGCACAAACTCATAGTATATATTGCTATCCAGCATCAGAAGCATATCTTTCGATTTTTCTTCAAGCTGAACCCCGAAAAAGCCTTCGGATGCATTATAAGTCTCCCAATACCACATATCATCTTTGGGTATTATCTTTTTGTATTGCTCCACGAAAGGAGTAAAACTCACTCCGCCATGAAAAAACGCTTCCAGATTGGGCCATAAATCGGTCAGTTCTTTTCCTGTGTCTTCCTTTATCTTTTTAAGCAATACTAGCAACCAGGATGGAACCCCCATAAAAGCACGTATATCTTTTTTAACGGCATAATCGGTTAGTGCCTGGAGTTTTGTTTCCCAATCGGGCAATAAAGAAATACGTTCGGGGGTACGGCTCATCTTTGCCCAAAAGTAAAGATTCTTGATAAGTATAGCTGAAATATCTCCGGTGAAGATTCCGTCCCCAATGTTATTGATTTGTTTACTTCCTCCTAATACAAGTGTCTTTCCCAGAAAAAATCCGGCGTTTTTGTTAGCCTTTGCATATATGGCAAGCATCTGTTCACCACATTTGTAATGTCCTCCGGTCAGGGATTCTCTGGTTACGGGAATATACTTGCTCTTGTCCTGTGTAGTACCGGATGACATAGCAAACCATTCAACGGGCTTATTCCAGAGTATATTCTGTTTTTTCTCAATTAATATCTTATCTAAATAAGGACGCAGATCTTCGTATTCAAAAACAGGCACTTTCTTCCTGTAATCATCTTTATTCTTTATGGAATCAAAGCCAAATTCAGCCCCGATAAATGTATTACTTCCTGATTTTAAAAGATAACGGAGTATGTTTTCCTGTACCTTGACAGGATTTTGTATAAAGTTATCAACCTCCCTGTATTTGAAAGAAAAGAATTTATGAGCAATCGATCGTATCATCCTATCTTGCTGATTCTTCGTAAAGTTTCTTCGTCTATTATCTTTATCTTGCGTCCGTCCAGGGCAATAATATGCTCGTCTACAAAATTAGAAAGTGTACGGATGGCATTCGATGTAGTCATGTTTGACAAGCTTGCCAGGTCTTCACGCGACAGGTAAATACTTATAGTCGCTCCATCCTCCTCCACCCCATAATTATCTAATAAGAATACCAGCGATTCAGCCAGACGGCCGCGCGTATGCTTTTGGGTCAGGTTTACTACTCGTTCGTCCGCAATGCCCAGGTCGGTAGATAGTTCATATATAAAATACATAGCCAGCTTTGTGTTGGCATGAAGCAGTTTTTCTATGATCTGCATGGGGATGAAATAGACTGTCGACGGTTCGAAAGCAGCAGCACTTGTAACATAAGGTTCTTTTGCAAAATAAGCCCGGTAGCCGAAATTCTGTACAGGCCTTATCATGCGGATAATCTGCATACGCCCCCCTACGCCGTTTTTGAATATCTTTACTTTACCGCGTATGAGACCCATCAAATCCTGAGGAATCTCTCCCTCATTATAAATAATCTGGTTTTTTCTAAAATCGACAATTCTTGCTTTCGCTTCTATGAGTTCTCTTTCATTCTCTGCAAGAAGTGACCATATTTCGGGAATACTTTCAGCTATATTCCTTATATCCCCCTTAATTTTACTCATATTGTATTTCAACATTGATTCTTAAACAAACCGAAAATGCGAAACAAATAGTTTCCTCAACAAATATAAGTATTTTCCAACTATTTTAATCAATTTTCTAATTTAGAAGCGTGAATTTAACAAAAAAGCTTACAATTAGATATGCGAACCGTCATAAATACATTATTTTAACAAGCAAAAAAAGCTTTCTTTTTCAAGAAAGCTTTACTGTAATAAAATTTGTATTTAATCGTACGAATTTTTAAGCTTATCCAGCTGTGAACTTTCGAGCTGAGCTACCGCATAATCTTTTGTGATATGCAGTTTCTTCTCTCCCGTAGACGGAATATCGAACATGGCATCCATCATTACCGTTTCCACTATAGAACGGAGGCCGCGGGCTCCCAGTTTATATTCAACGGCCTTGTCCACCATATACTCATAAACATCATCGTCGAAGCTAAGTTCTACATCGTCCATCTTAAAGAGCTTGATGTACTGCTTGATGATTGAATTTTTTGGCTCGGTAAGGATTCTTCTCAATGCATCCCTGTCCAAAGCATTCAGGTAAGTAAGGATCGGCAGACGCCCTATGATTTCAGGAATCAAACCGAATGATTTCAAATCCTGAGGCGCTATATATTTTAACAGCTGGGTGCGGTCGATAGCCGCATTCTTCTGCGCAGAAGCATATCCTACTACACGAGTGTTCAGACGCTGGGCTATTTTTCTCTCGATACCATCGAAAGCTCCGCCACATACAAAAAGTATATTTTTTGTATTAACAGCAATCATTTTCTGATCGGGATGCTTACGCCCGCCCTGAGGCGGAACATTCACCACAGAACCCTCGAGAAGCTTCAACAATCCCTGCTGCACTCCTTCGCCACTCACATCACGGGTAATAGACGGATTATCCCCTTTGCGGGCAATCTTGTCGATTTCGTCTATAAATACGATTCCTCTTTCAGCAGCAGCCACATCATAATCCGCAGCCTGCAGCAAACGTGTAAGGATACTTTCGATATCTTCGCCTACATATCCTGCTTCGGTCAATACGGTAGCATCCACTATGGCAAAAGGCACATGCAGAAGCTTTGCTATTGTACGGGCAAGAAGTGTTTTCCCGGTTCCGGTGGGCCCTACCATTATGATGTTGGATTTCTCTATATCGATATCGTCATCATCTTTTTCCTGTAGAATACGTTTGTAATGATTATAAACCGAAACCGACAGATAACGTTTTGCATCGTCCTGCCCTATTATATATTGATCTAAAAATTCTTTTATCTGGCGAGGATTCGGT
>DQAM01000103.1:1487-3913 GCA_003523545.1 Dysgonomonas sp. | reverse complement strand
CGATTATGTATTGATACGTCTCGATTGTGGTTGGAAACTATATAATCCGGCAGATATTCCTAATTTCCGTCAGGATGAGAGCGGAATGTATGTGCCCGACGGCTATAAGTCGAAATGGTCTGTACTGAAGCCTTTCAATTTTGGAGAAAATACTTCCTGGCATATCGCTGTCGGTTATCCTTTCTGAACGGATATTTATTATTTCTTATCGTCAAGCAAATCAGGGCGCAAAAGTTTAGTGCGTTCCAGCGACTGCTGTAATTTCCATTCGTCGATTTTAGCCTGATGTCCTGATAACAAGATATCGGGAACTTTCCAGCCTTTGTATTCGGCAGGCCGGGTATATACGGGAGGAGCTAACAGATTATCCTGAAAAGAATCCGATAGAGCAGACTGCTCGTCACCTATAGCACCGGGAATAAGTCTCACAATAGCATCCGCCATTACGGCCGCGGCAAGTTCTCCCCCTGTAAGCACATAGTCGCCTATAGATATTTCCCTTGTTATAAAATGTTCCCTTATGCGAAAATCTATTCCTTTGTAATGTCCGCAAAGAATAATGATATTTTCAAGACAAGACATCGAATTAGCAATCTTTTGAGAAAATTTCTCTCCGTCGGGTGATGTATATATAACCTCATCATATTCCCTTTGGCTTTTTAGATATGATATGATATTGTCGATAGGTTCGATCTGCATAACCATACCTGCTTCACCTCCAAAAGGGTAGTCATCCACTCGTTTGTGCTTGTCTGTGGTGTAATCCCTTAGGTTATGAATGTTGATTTCAACCAGGCCTTTATCCTGAGCCCTCTTTAATATTGAACAATTCATTGGTTCAATAAGCATCTGGGGTAATACGGTAATTATGTCTATTCTCATATAAGAAATATTTGAAGGGGCGAAATTAATTAAAAGAGCTGATATTTTTTATATAAACAGCATTTCTTCTGCAAAATGAAAATTACTTATCTTTACATTCTTATAAAGAGCAAAATTGGAAGTTGTACTTAGGTATTGGAGATTAGAAATTGAATACGAATAGTAAAATATATATCCTGTTATCATTGGTAGTCGTAGTTATTTTGGCATCTTGTAAAAATGTCAAACTAGCTGATGCCGACCGCCATTTTGTAAATGGTGAATACTTTGAAGCTGCCTCCAAATATCGTACTCTCTACAGGAAGACTCCTGCCAAAGAGCGTGAATTAAGAGGAGTGATTGCTTACCGGCTGGCAGAAAGTTATCGGTTGATTAATAACGTTCCTGCTGCAAATGCGGCTTATGCTAATGCTGTCAGGTATAATCCGAACGATACTTTGATCCGCTTACAGTATGGGCGTACATTACAAAAGGCAGGCAATTATAAACAAGCAATAACCCAGTATAATACATTTCTGGAATCCTATCCCGGATTCCGGTTTGCGGAAAATGGGGTGAAAGGCTCTGTAAATGCTCCGGTAATGAAACAATCTCCTACTAAATATTCGGTGAAAAGAATGGATGTTTTTAATTCCAGGAGGAGCGAATTTAGTCCGATGCTGTTACCTCCCGATTATACGACAATTTATATAACTACCAGCAGGGATGATGTTCTGGGAGAGGGTAGGAGTCCTATCACCGGAATGAACAACAATGATTTGTTCGTTTCAAGGCTGGATGATCAGAAAAAATGGATAAAACCGGAATCGGCAGGTCCTGTTAATACTGAATTTGATGAAGGAGTTCCTTCATTTACGGCAACCGGAAATACAATGTATTATACTTTTGCAAAACACGATTCGATTGGTCCTTCATCCACTGCGATATATAAATCGAGACGCGACGGAGGGGCCTGGGCTGGGGGTACCAGACTGCATATTTTGGGAGCAGATTCTTTGGATGTATATGCACATCCCGCAGTAACTCCGGGAGAGGATTTCCTTTATTTTGTTTCCGATATGAAAGGGGGGTACGGAGGAAAAGATATCTGGAGGGGAATACTTACCGATCAGGACGAACTAATAGCTATAGAGAATCTTGGCCCTGAAATTAATACGGCAGGAGATGAAATGTTTCCGTATATGAGAAATGATACAACTCTCTATTTCTCATCGGATGGTCATGTGGGAATGGGTGGTCTCGATATTTACAAGGCCATATATAATAAGGGGAACCTAAAATGGGAAGTTCAGAATATGGGAGTTCCTATCAATTCGCAAGCCGATGATTTTGGGATTACTTTTTACGGTGAGCGTGAAGCCGGTTTTTTTAGTTCTAACCGCGGAGAAGCTAAAGGTGCTGACCATATTTACTCCTTTGAGTATCCGGTTGTAAAAGTGGCAGTGGAAGGATTTATCGTTGATAAGGACGATGAATTTGTTCCGAACGCTGTTATCCGGGTAGTAGGTAATGATGGAACCAACGAAAAATTCAATGGAAAACCT
>DQAM01000103.1:0-1388 GCA_003523545.1 Dysgonomonas sp. | reverse complement strand
AATTCAATGGAAAACCGGATGGTACATACAGACTGGAAGTAAACAGGGGCGTTAATTACGTACTGCTTGCCAGTGCGGAAGGATATCTTAATTCTAAAATGGATCTCAGGACTGTAGATGTTGAAAAGGATTCTTTATATTATGTTGATTTTGTCCTTTATAATATCAATAAACCGGCAGTACTCGAAAATATTTTTTATGATTTCGACAAAGCTTCTTTACGGGACGAATCAAAAAAAGAATTGGATGATCTGATAGAACTTTTGGAGATCAATCCAAATGTGACAATCGAGCTTTCAGCTCATACCGATCGTAAAGGTTCGCAGGAATATAATCAGAGACTGTCACAACGAAGGGCACAATCTGTTGTAGATTACCTGATTGCCCACCGTATTTCTCCGGATAGGCTCACTGTTGCCGGTTATGGCAAATTACAGCCTAAAGTGGTAACCAAAAGTATTGCCAAAAATTATGATTTCCTGAATGAAGGGGATATACTCAATGAAGAATTTATCGAAGCATTGACTCCTGAACAGCAGGAAATAGCAGACCAGATAAACCGGAGGACGGAATTTAAAGTCTTGTCTATAACTTACGGATTATTTTAATTCGACCTTAGTATGAAAAAAAAGATATGTAAAAGTATATTTATGTTGGTTGTATTATTGAATGTAATGATAGTACATTCTCAGGAAATGAATATGAGATTGACTATTAATGTCGACAGGATACAGGGAACAGATAACACCGTATATACTGCTTTGCAGGATAATTTGAGCCAAATGGTTAACGGGCGGAAATGGACAGATCTTACATTTCAGCAAAATGAAAAAATAGATTGTTCGATGCTCATAACCATTAATAGTGAAGAGCAGGACGTATATAATGCTGAAATACAGATAACGGTGAATCGCCCTGTTTATAATTCCTCTTATACCACTCCTTTGTTCAATTACAGAGATACAGAATTTGAATTTAACTACATAGCAGGTCAGAATCTGGAATTTTCGGAGAATAATGTAGATAATAATCTGACTGCGGTTATAGCTTATTATGTGTATATAATATTAGGCCTGGATTTTGATTCGTTTAGCCTGAACGGAGGAAAACCCTATTTTGAGAAAGCGATGTCTATTGCCAACTCGGCGCAAAGCCTAAATAGTACTAAGGGGTGGAATCCTTTTGGGAACGACCGTAACCGCTATGCGCTGGCCTTGGCTTTTACCGAAGAATCGTCAGCGGTCTTCCATCCTATGTGGTATAATTACCACCGTAAAGGTCTCGACGAAATGGTTGCGAATCCGACAAGGGGTAGGGTGGAAATAGAAAAAACGATACCTGATTTGCAAAAGATACGCCAGTCCCGTCCGGCATCACCTATACTGTCG
>DQAM01000097.1 GCA_003523545.1 Dysgonomonas sp. | reverse complement strand
CAGCTTTTGTCATTTCATTTTCTTCCAGAATAAAATGAAATGACAAAAGCTGTTGAACACTCTTTTATCCAGATAACCGATACCGAAATACATAATTCGGGAACAGGAATATGGACTACATATCTGAAAAACTACATACAAAATGAGAAGCCTGCATTTCTAATACATACAGGAGATATCTGCTACGAGAACGGCCTGAGAACACATATTAAGTCTGTAAACAGCGAAACAATGGGTGTACCCGTCTATTACGGAATAGGAAATCACGACTTGGTAAAGGGTAATTATGGTGAAGAATTGTACGAATCGATATACGGTCCTACCTGGTATTCATTTGATATAGGCAATATCCATTATGTTATGACACCTATGGCACACGGGGATCATCGCCCAAGCTATACAAAAGAAGAGGTGTACAGATGGCTGGTGAACGACCTGCGGAATATGAAGCAGGGACAGTCACTGGTTGTTTTCAATCACGATATACTTACAACAAGCGATAACTTTATTTTCGGGATAAATGAAAAAGAATTTATCGATTTCCGCGATTATGATATCAAAGCATGGATATATGGACACTGGCATTACAATTATGTACGTAATCAGAATGGTGTATATACCATCTGTACAGGTACATTGGATAAAGGAGGGATTGACCATTCGGCATCTGCTTTCCGGGTTATCAATATAGCGGCAGACAATAGTGTTACTACTTTTTTAAGATACCCATTTATTAAGCCGCAGATTGCCATCGTTTCTCCACAGCGTAATCAGAATTCTCCTTTAGAAGTTAATGGGAATTTGCCATTATCGGCCAATATATATAATTCTAATGCTGAAACAAAAGAAGTGGCTTATCTTATAGTTGATGTTGAAAGTAAAGAAATTCTTTCAAGCGGAAATATAGAGGAAAACCGTTCTGACTGGAACTGGTATAAAGAAATCACTATCCCTTCCCTATACTCAGGTAAGAAATTATCGCTCGAAATAAAAGCTTTATTTAGTAATGGAGAAGAAGCGTCTTCTACTCAAATATTCCTTTACAATAAAGATACACCTGTTAAATTAATCGAAGGTGAGGACTGGAACACACTTTTGAAAAATGCACAGCATACAGGCGGAAATAATTTTTCGGTAGGGAATAAACTTAATCTTCTATGGTCGAATAATGTAGGAGCAAATATATTTATGGCTTCTCCGGTGATTGGTGAATCCAAAGTATTTGTTGCATCAACCGACGACAATACACAGCCTAAATCGTCTGTGTCGGCTTTCGATTTACAGACCGGCAGATTAGTATGGAAGTATCCTGCCCGCAATTCTATCAAAAACACGATAGCTTATCAATCGGGAATCATACTTGCTCAAGATGCGGAAAGTTTTTTATACGCGATAGATGCATCGACCGGGAAGCTCAGATGGGAGAAAAAACTGGATACCGGATCATACCCTTATCTAACGGAAGGGCTTACCATTGAAAATGAGATAGTATATGCAGGTACAGGATTATATATGAGTGCCATTAATATAAATACAGGTGATGTAATCTGGCAAAACACGGGATGGAAAAAAAACGAAGCCGCGACTACGACCTTGACCATAGCGGATAATGTAATCATCAGCGGCTCTCAATGGGGAGCTTTGTATGGAAATGATATCAAAACGGGAGAATTTTTATGGAAAATATCTGAGGATGGAATGAGCAACAGAGGCGCATCTCCTTCTTATCATGAGGGAAAACTATACATAATTTCTAATAAGAGTTTTTTTATTATCAATCCGACAGATGGGAAGATTATAGCTAAAAAGGAACTTGGTTACAATGTGGACGTGACTTCTACGCCGTATATAGGAGAAAAAGAAATAATTTCCGGTACAGCCGACAAAGGCATTATCGCATTAGATAAAGAATCTTTAGCTATAAAGTGGAATATATCTACAAATCCATCGTTAGTATTCACTGCTCCTTATACTACATATCCCTCTGCAAGTGTAGAAACCAGCATCACAGGTTCGAAAGATGCTATTTATTTCGGAGCTTCCGACGGCTATCTATATGTAGTAAATTCCGAAACCGGACTAATTTTTCAGAAAATCAACCTCGGCGCACCTGTTTTCAGCACAGCAGCTCTCTCGGGCAATATACTTATTGCCTGTGATTATGGAGGAAATGTATATGCTTTTATCTCAAACGAATAAGATTTCTTAATTTAAATGATATATATTACCTACGCCTGCACGGAGCACACCTTTCATCTCCATTGACAGAAGTGTAGATAAAAGTACAGACATGGGTACTCCCAATTGGTTTACCAGAAAATTGATATGGAGGGGGCCCATTTCTATTAATAAATCATATACTCCCTGTTCTTCTTCCGTAAGGTCTAAAAACAATTCTTTCTGCTTAACCTTATTATCCTTTTTCGGACTATCCCATCTCATAAAGCGGATAAAGCTATCGGCAGATTGCAGTAAAGCAGCCTTATTCTGCTCAATCAAAAGGTTACAACCGACCGACTCCTGATCTGTAATACGGCCGGGGACTGCAAAAACATCTTTATCATAAGAATTAGCCAGCTCAGCAGTAATCAAAGACCCGCCTTTTGAACCCGACTGTACAATTATAACAGCATCTGCCATTCCGGCCACTATCCGGTTGCGTCGTACAAAATTAAACTTATCGGGTTCTGTACCGCTCGGAAACTCTGTCAGCAACCCACCCTTTTCCAACATCTCAACGGCTGTTTTACGATGGCTCGACGGATATATCCTATCTAATCCATGCGCAAGTACCCCTACAGTAGGCATACTATTTTTCAAAGCTGATTTATGAGCTGCCACATCTATACCATACGCCAGACCGCTTACAATCAATGCATCCGGAAAAACAGATGAAATGTCCTGTAAGAAATTATCGCAGAAATCGGTTCCATACCTGGTCGATTTACGCGTTCCCACTATACTGATAATCTTCAGATTGTTCAGGTCTGTATTTCCCTTATAGTATAAGATAATGGGAGCATCTACACATTCCTTTATCCTGGCAGGATAACCCTGGTCTTTATAAAAGAAAATCTGGATTTTATTTTTCTCTACAAATTGAAGTTCTTTTTCCGCTTTCGGTAAAACTTCAGGATGAAGTATTTCAGAAGCTAATACCGTCGATATGCCCGGCACAGACATCAATTGTTTTTTATTTGATTTAAAAATCTGCTCTTCGTCTCCGATTGCCTCCAGCAGGTTACGAGCTAAGACATCTCCTATTCCATTGATTTTTGTAAGTGCTATCCGATAAAGCAGCTTTGCCGAATTGTTATCCATAATTTATAAAATAAGAATCAAAGATATTAAATTCTTTTTCGCCAAAAATTTTGAAGTAAAAAAAAATGACTATATCTTTGCAGACGTAAATGCGAAAATAGCTCAGTTGGTAGAGCACGACCTTGCCAAGGTCGGGGTCGCGGGTTCGAGTCCCGTTTTTCGCTCCAAGGATGCTCGGATGGTGGAATGGTAGACACGCAAGACTTAAAATCTTGTGACCATTAGGTTGTGCGGGTTCAAGTCCCGCTCCGAGTACAATTCGTTTCCCTATTTATCGTAAAATAGGTAATTAATAAAGGTTTAACAGTGTTAGACCTTTATTTTTTTATTATATTTGAGCCAATAAGTAACTTGTTTGTTCCACAAAACGTTCCATAATTATGAAAGTTGGCTTCTACCTCAACACCCCGAACAATCCTGTGTCTGCACTTCGTGCAATAATCCGGCACAAAGGACAAAGGTATACTATATCTATAGGTGAAAGTGTAATACCTAAATATTGGAATGAAAAAAGCCACCGATGCCGTACTGTTAGAGATTACCCAGAAGCATCCCATATAAATACCCGGCTTGATGATTGGGCTTCTTTAATCGAAGATGCCATTAATGGCTTTGGGTTAATTATCCCTACACCTAAGATGGTAAAGGATAAAGTAGATGATATAATTAGAAAACGGAATATAGAAGCTGGGGGCGTTATTGAAAACGAAGAAGAACAATATCTTGTAAAATTTGCCGAATACTACCGGGATACCTCAACCAAAACAGAACGTACAAAAAAGGGCTACACCACCACTATCAATAAGCTAAAAGAATTTGAAGAAGCACACAAGACACGTTTACGATTTATTGATATAGATATTGATTTTTACAATAAATTCAAAAATTGGATGGTGCATTCTACTTATGTCAAAAGCCAAAAGAAAGATAAGGATGGGAAAGTTATCGAAGAAAAGCGTCTAAGCTATACAAAGAACTATATAGGGGCTTTATTCAAGAACATCACCCTATTTATGAATGAATCCAAGGGAAAAAAAGTACATGATTTTTCCGGGTTCATGGATAAGGATTTCAAATCAGAAAAGGAAGATACAGATTCTATATATTTAAACCAAGATGAGATTCAACGAATTTATAATCTTGAAATAACGGAAGATTTGCTTCGTAAACATGGCTATAAGAATCAAAACTTGAAAACTACCATTAAATCATTGAGTGAAGAAAGGGATCGGTTTTTATTCGGATGCTTTACAGCCCTTAGACATTCCGATTATTCACGCTTGGATGCTTTACATTTCAATGAAGATATTATTCGCATATGGACTGTAAAAAAGGATAAAAAAGTATATATCCCCATGCATCACCAGTTAAGGGAACTATTGAAACGAAGAAACAATATATTACCATCACCTATATCCGATCAAAAGCACAATAAGCAAATCAAAGCCATTGGGAAATTGGCAGGTATTGATGAAGATGTAATTCTAACCAAAACCAGAGGGGGCAAAAGAATTGAATCTGTAAGCCCTAAATACGAATTTATCACATCCCATACAGCACGCCGATCCGGTGCAACAAATATGTATTTAGCTGGTGTGGATTTAAAATTCATACAAGAAATTCTTGGACACTCAAAAATTGAACAGACAATTAGATATATTAAAGTTTCGGCAGAAGATAATGCCAAGCGTCTTATAGATCATCCATATTTTAGCGGCAAACAACCAGAAGAAGATAAAACAAAAAAAGATGCCTTGCTATCACAGCAAAGCACCCTTAATAAGTAAACTACATTTGTTATTGTGGTAATTCAAATGTTTTATTTTCGTATGCTAATATATTCGGCATTGACTATTTTAGTATTGGGGTTTTTTGATAATATTTCTTGTTTTCGTTCTTTCACACCCCATTTGAAGAATAAGAACTTTTTGGGAACTATATGTTCTATATAAAGTAAGCTATCCCGGTTTTCGAAAGTGCCAGAAAAATCATTATTTCGGTTGCTGCATCCTTTCAGATCAAACCATTTATTGTGTATCAATATACATTTTAGAGTGTCAACAATATAATTATCACGATAAACAATACTATCCCTTACCGATCCTTTCAATTCATATATGGTTTGGGTTTGGGTAGTGGTGATTTGTTCCAGCCGTTTTTTGTCTATTTTAAGATCACTAATTAAACTCAAATCATCGGCACGATACTTTTTATATTCTGATAATGTAAGTTCTAGTTTTCCGATACTAATAACATTTAAACTGTCATTTACTTTATATGTTTGAATTTTACCCAGAAGCACATCTGTATTCTTTTGATATAGTTCTTTTTCTGCTTTTTCCTTTTTTAGCTTATCATTAAGCACCTTTATTGTGCCAAGTATGGATGCCAATAAAATGGCAACCCC
>DQAM01000257.1 GCA_003523545.1 Dysgonomonas sp. | reverse complement strand
TTCGATTAATTTTTTTATTCTTTCAGAAATTTCTGTATTTTTTCCCATTTTAATTTGTTAAATCAGAATATTCTGTATTACTTTGTCGTAATGATTGAGACAAATTTAATGAATTAATATAGATAGTCTTGAATATGACGACAAAAAAATTCACAACTCAAGAAATCAAATACCTTAAAATTGCTGGATTAGCAAGGAAGCACAAATGCTCAGAAGATTATGTGCGAAGAGTTTTGAAAGGTGAAAGAGAAAGAAATTCAGAACTATCTCAGAAGATACTGAAAGATGCAATCGATATGTTTGATATATTAGAACGTGAAACAACAATTACAGTTTGATTATTAACTATTAAAAACAAAATATTATAGGGAAAGGAAGAATAAACCTACAATTTTTCTAAAAACTTAAAAATTCTTTTTTTTATAATCTGTTTACATAAGTCAGAATAATTGGGAAAGTTTTAAATTTGCATTTTTTATAAGAAAATGTTACATAAAGATTTATTTAAAGTAATTTTTTTTATAATATATCATATCAAAGGGGGGTCAACAAATCTTTTATTATAGAAAGAATATTTATCTAACTTTTTTAATGTAATCCAAACCTGCATAGGCTACTACATTGGATACATCTATTAAGACTTTAATCCATAACACCTCGAACAATCAAAAAAATATAGAAATTAGAATGGGAATTATTTATAAAACAAGAAATTTATGAAAACAAGAATCTTCATTTTGGCATCGCTTCTAGCTTTGTCTTACTTAAACATGCATGCCCAGGTAACAATCGGTTCTGGCGAGGCACCGCATGAGAAAGCTTTACTTGATCTGAAAGAGGGGAACGGAACAAACAAAGACGAATCGTCGAAAGGTTTTTTTCTACCGCGCGTTAAACTTGCATCAACCGCGGATTTCTTCGGAACTAACGATCATCAGGAAGGTACAATAGTATATAACAGAAATACTTCGGAGAAGACTGTTCCTGCAGCAGAAAGAGTATCTCCCGGATTTTACTACAACAACGGTACAAAATGGGAAAAGCTTGCCTTGGGCTATACCAACTGGTTCCATATGCCGTCCATACCCATAAAAACATCCGAGAATAAAACCGGACAAACCATAGATCTATATGATAAGTATAAAGCTCAGTTTTCGGCGGCCTCTGGTAATTTTGTAAAAAGCACCGATGCCCCGGCAACTATACCATACTTCCCCTCAGCTACGGATCTCTACTATTATGTGACCGATTATGATCCTGACGTATTCTCAAACATTACCATCGACAACGATGGAGTTATGACGTACGATGTGAAAGCGGCCGCTACCGATTATACATTTATGAATATAATATTCGTATTGAAATAGTAGGCAAGAAGAAGGCTTATCCAACAGGGAACTCATTCTTACAAAAGAGAAAGCCCCTGATACAGCCTTGTACACTTATCTATTTTTTTCTTTAAAATAAAATCGAAATTATGAAAAAATATTATCATAAAAAGATATTATTCATAACCTGTATATTGTTATTGACACTTCTGCTCGATAATCACGTATACGGACAGGCACTTCCCACTCCGGGCGGTACCTCATACGAACTTGAACTTTGGCTGAAAGCCGATGCCGGCATACTTACGGATGCGAACAGAGTAACGGGCTGGCTGGACCAATCGGGCAAAAACAGGCATTATTCGCAGGGAACCCCCGGATCAAATGGTAGAAACAGGCCGACATATAATACAACATCCAATTTGTTAAATTACTATCCGGCGTTGAATTTCAATGAAAACGAAAATAGATTGATAGGACCCAGCTCCACAGATTACGGTTTTGCAAATAAATCCATTTACATATTCTATGTATCTAAAACAAATACAGCTAGTGGTGAAAAAACTGTTTTTAATTTCAATACTTCCGACTATAACCTTACCGGATGGGACGGAACAAAGGCATATATGACTAATTATTCCAGTAGTGGTGTTAACAGGGCATGGGCAAACTCTGCCTATACACATTCCGTGATAGGAGCTATAAGAAGTAATGCCGCAACCAGCGGAAGCACGACCTCCAGCCAGCAAATATATGTAAACGGTGCAGCTACAACAACTCCGTTACGTGCTCCCAGAGCATTGGATGCAACAACAAACTCTGTAATAGGTAGTGACGACAACGGAACAGGAAATCCGATGAAAGGAAACCTTCACGAACTGGTTATTCTTACCGGAACAAAAGGTGATTTGATAGATGCGAACGAAGCTCAGAAAATAAGTTCTTATCTGGCCATAAAATACGGCATCTCACTCGAAAGCGGCGATTATATTTCCTCGAACGGTACTATCATATGGAACGAAGATGCCGGTTATACAAAAGACATTTTCGGCATAGGACGGGACAATATAAGCCAGCTCAACCAGCTTCAGGCTGCCTCCGCCAACAATAATACATTGACGGTATACCTGAACGACCTTCAACCGTTGAATACTCAGAATACCGGTCCAAAAACCTTGTTGGACGGACAGTTTGTTATGTTCGGTTCCAACGGTGCTGAAGGGAGCGTACCTTATGCATATTTACCCGGCGAGCAGTTCGAGAATGATATTTTAGCTATAGAAATTGAAAGCAGGACAAACCATATTGTAAAGACACAATTCACAGGAATGACCGATATCAAATTAAATATGATATGTGATGTAAACGGAGCTAAATATATACTTGTATCAAACGATTTGTCGTTTGCACCTTTATCTACACGAATATACCCTATAGATGAAAACGGCCTGGCCGCTGATGTGCTGATCAATGAGGGGGATTATATAAGCTTTGCAACGTTTCTGGCCGCACCTGGTGGAGTAACCAGAGGATTACGCTTATGGCTGAGAGCCGATGACGCATCCAGTTTTACTCTGGCAGGAGATAAAGTAGAGGTATGGGGCGACCAGACCAGGTATGGTAATAATTATAATGTCAATGCAGTACAAAATGTATATAGCTCAGCTACCCCGCCTACTTATATTGAATGTGACGACCATATGAATTTTCAACCTACAGTATCATTCGGAGTTTACGATTACCTGGGTATTACAGGCGGACCGATGTCTAAGGATGCTCCCGATGATTTTACATCATTTGTGGTGTATTATAATACAGAGTTCTCGTCGAGCGGACGAAGGTTATATACACACGGTTTCGGGGCTACCCCTCATCCCGATTCTCCTACAAGAAGACCCGCTATGGGATTCAGTCCGGGAACAACGAGTGATCCCGGTGTAGGACGTTTATATGCAAGTGGCAACGGGGGAGAACTTAAAGGTACTATAAAAGGGTTCAGGGAAAGGACAACGGCCCTTCATATGATCCATACGCACCGGGGATACAGCGATGCTGATCCGGGTACAATCACCCACGATTTCGGAGGTTTTGGATGGAATTATCCGGAAAGGGCAGGATCGGTATCAGATGCCCGTACTTTCGGAAACGAATTTCTGATGGCGCAAGCCGGTATTCTGGGGGGAGCCAGCATAGATGGTACCGGAAGCGGTTCCGGCAGTTTCCGGGGATTAATTTCTGAAGTATTCTTTTATGAGACTAAACTCGATGCCGTTGAACAAGACCTGATCAAGACATATCTCGGAATGAAATATGCTATCACTTTGGATGCGGACCAAACAAGCCCGACTATAAACTATGACTACCGGTTGTCGGACGGGCAAACTTATGTATGGAAAGGAAACGAGCTTCCGGGTATGTCCTATCACAACAATGTTGCCGGATTGGTTCGTGACAACAAAGCTGATTTGTTTATCAACAAAGCAAGGTCCTCTGCCGACGGAGCCATTGTAACAATAGCCGTAGCAGGGCACAACGAATGCGGCCAGGGTAGAGAAAGCCTTCTGACAGGTGAGACAACCGACCTGAGCGGTCTTTTCTGGGGGAACAACGGAGAAAATGGAACCCGTTCTTTCCTTGTCAACGTTTGCGGCGATATGGATGAAAGAGACAAAAGAATATGGCTTGTAGATAAGACAAATCTGGAAGAACAATCGGTAACGATAAGTGCATATAACACTCAAAGCCCTTATTTTGGCGCAGGTTATCAGGTATATCTACTGGTAGCCGACAGCGAAAGTAAATTAAAAGATGCCGACGATTGGGATCTGGCTATTCCGGGTAAATTTATAGACGGGCAGCATCGTTTTTCATACCAGTTTCCAAAAGATGCGAAATATACCTATTTTTCATTTGGCTTCAAAGAAGTAGGAGGCGGATGTCCGGCTGCAAGCTTCACCGGCTTCAAGGTTCTGCAATTTTCGGGAAACCGCACCAGCGGATTATGGACCGATGGTACAACATCTAAAACAATAGATTTAGGTGATGACTTCTCAGTACAGATCAATAATACTATTGATGGCGGAGCCAGATGGTACAACAACAGATATCCCCGCGTGCACAGAAGCACAGGTTCTTTACGGCTGCAAAGAAACGGCAGCAGCAATACTGATGGCGAACAATATATGACTACCGAAATCGTTATGCTTGAAAACGACCTTCAGTCAGCCGCGGCTGCAACATTCCAAATCCTGGAGATAGACAGGGAGGGCAGACGCTACGATGATATAGAGATTTACGGAACATGCCAGACATCGGACGAAAACGGATTTCCCGTGACATACACCGTACATCCGAAACTGACAAAAGCCGTAAAAAGAAGTTCGTATAGATTGGAGGGAAGTAATAGAGCAAAAGGTATACAAAGACCGACATCTTCATATGCAAATAATAGAGGACGTCTCAATGTCGAATTCAAATACCCGGTTCAGAGAATATACATCAAGCATAAATTGACCCCGGGTATAAGAGGATGGCAGCGTATAGGTCTTGGTCCGATTATCTTCTCAGCTCCCGAGCCTCTGCCCGAGCCGAACGACGACGGATTGATTTTTGTAAAGAGAGCTATCCCTATCGGTATCGGTGAAGGATACGATCCTGACAATCCTACAACTTGCTATAATATACAGTATACTTTCGAAGTTCACAATGCAAGCAATATCAACCAATCTTTCAACTTCAAAGATGTACTCACTGATGGTATGTATTGGCGTAAAATTATTTCAATAGACGACGATGCTGTTGTGGAAGACCCGTTAGATCCTACTAATAATACGGTATTCAATGAGTATAATGGAAACACTGTACTCGAGATAGATAAAATGGTTGTTCCTTGCGGAAAAAGTATATCCTTCACCATGGAAGCAGGTTTCGATCTTGCAACAGCAACAACAGGGACATATACAAATCAGGCGGTTATGACTTATATAAATAGAGATGGTATCGATAAGGAGCTTCAGACAAATGAAGTGTCTATCGATATTACCGAAGCTCCGGACCCTAAGCCTACTCCGGCAAAAGTGAATAAATTCGATATTTCAGGAGCTTGTTACCGCGAAGGAGCAAGCACCGTACTAGTTACGATGGAATTATATATCCCTGATCCACTGAGTGATGCTCAATTAGAAATATCTTTCAATCCGGAATTTCCTTATGTGGCGGGCAGTCTAAAAAGCGCTACTATCCCTCAGCTGACATCTCCCGATGTCGATCCGGACGGTGGACTTATCAATAAAGATGGTATCTCTATTCCTTCGGGAACGCATACTATAACTTTTGAAGTAAAAACACCGGCAACCGAATCCGACCTTGTTCAACAGACAGACGATAGCGGGACTGTCATAGTAGACGGCAATGGCAGGCCTCTAATCATTCCATTCGAAGCCGGATTCTATATAGATGCAGAGGGAGACATCTGTTCAAAAGCAGCTTTGGCTGATTTATTTGGAGACCATCAAATACCTTATTGTACTTCTAAGGAGTATATTATTACCAATCCGGCATTACAACCGCGATTAAAATAAAATTTTTCCTTTTTTCCCCTTTTTATTTTAGAGTGCTGTATATAGAGATATATGCAGCATTCTATTTTTTGCCTTTTGATAAAAAATAATAAAGCTTTTACTCAAATCGATAAATCTATATCGATACTTCTTCCTAAATTTGCACCGGTTAACATTATTTAAGTTCGGCAGGCAGTATAAACACCCTTGCTTGTCGTTATTAGTGATGTAAACAGGAATTAAAGAAATATCATATCAGAAAACATGAAAAACCCTACTATTAATCTTACATTCCCCGGAATTTATAAGGCTTTGTTTTTATTTTTGATTTTAGGAACTTGTCCTCTGAAATCATCCGCCTATCCGGGTAATCTAAATGAAATCGAACAATCTAAAAAAACAATTACCGGTTACCAAAGGATTAACCCTACGACAGTAGATATATTGTTCTCCGACGGAAACAGGATGACCCTTGATTTCTACGGTGAAAATATTTTCCGTGCTTTTCAGGATAACAACGGAGGTATTATACGTGATCCGGAGGCAAAACCCGAAGCAAAAATCCTGGTCGATAATCCCCGCAAGCCCATATCGGTGATGGAAATCAGCGATGCAAGCGGGACAATAAGCATTAGTACGGGAAAAATAAAACTCGAATTGGACAAAAATACCTCTTTAATGAAAATAACCGACCTGGAATCAAATCAAATTGTTTTGCAGGAAACCGAACCCGTTTTTTTCGAAAAAAACAAGGTCACAATCACATTAAAAGAAAACCCGGATGAATACTTTTACGGCGGTGGTGTACAAAACGGACGTTTTTCACACAAAGGGAAAGCGATAGCCATCGAGAACCAAAACAGCTGGACAGACGGCGGAGTAGCCTCCCCTAACCCGTTTTACTGGTCTACAAATGGTTATGGCGTAATGTGGCATACATTCAAGAAAGGTAAATACGATTTCGGTGCAACAGAAAACGGCACCGTAAAATTATACCATGAAACCGATTACTTGGATGTGTTTTATATGGTAAGTGACGGAGCCGTACCTCTCCTCAACGATTTTTACCAACTGACAGGTAATCCCGTGCTTATACCGAAATTCGGATTTTATCAGGGTCATCTCAATGCTTATAACCGCGACTACTGGACAGAAGACGAGAAAGGCATCCTGTTCGAAGATGGAAAAAGATACAAGGAATCTCAAAAGGACAACGGAGGGGTAAAGGAATCCCTAAACGGTGAACTGAACAATTACAAATTCTCGGCGCGTGCGATCATCGAAAGAAATAAAAACCAAGATATGCCG
>DQAM01000096.1 GCA_003523545.1 Dysgonomonas sp. | reverse complement strand
AGCGGAGCAGGCTTTATTGCATTTTCGCCCCTTGCACAAGGATTGTTGACAGACAGGTATTTAACCGGAAAAATAGCGGAAGACTCACGGATGGCAAAAGGAAAATTCCTCAAGAAAGAACAGTTGACAAAAGAGGTACTGGAAAAAATACAAAAGCTGTCGGATGTAGCAAAAAGCAGAGGACAATCTCTCGCTGAAATGGCCCTGGCATGGGTATTGAAAGATGACCTTGCCACGTCGGTAATTATCGGTACAAGTTCGGTGGAACAGCTGGATAAAAACCTCAAAGCAACCAATAATACATCTTTCTCGCAAGAAGAACTTAACATAATAAATAATATCGTGAATTAATAAAAACTTCAATATGAAAAAATATTTGATTATTATGGCTATGGCAGCCGGGTTATTACCGGGATTACAAGCCCAGACACCGGCTGACGCAGACAAAAGGGCTGCTGAAATTGTATCCCGGATGACACTTGCCGAGAAAATCGGGCAAATGTCCCAGATAAGTATAGACATCGTATGCAAAGGACAGGATACTCCTCAGGGAAGCACCTTGGAACTAGATATGGAGAGACTGCGGGAAGCTATCGTAGAATACCATATAGGTTCTGTACTGAATGCACCCAATACCAGAGCGCGCACACCCGAATGGTGGTCTCAGATAGTAGCACAAATCCAGAATGTTGCCATGAAAGAAACCCGCATGAAGGTGCCCGTAATCTATGGTCTCGACCAGATTTATGGCGCTACCTATACAGAAGGTTCTACAATGTTTCCTCAGGAGATTAATTTAGCCGCAACCTGGAATCCTGTTCATGCCCGCAAGATGGGTGAAATTACCGCTTATGAAACACGTGCCAGCAATGTGCCGTGGAATTTTTCTCCCGTACTCGACCTGGGACCTGATCCACGCTTTCCCCGTCAATACGAGGGTTTCGGGGAGGACCCGTATATCGGGGCTGTTTTCGGATACGAATTAGTGAAAGGAAATGAAGGTGTTGACAACAGTATAGCTAATCCGCATAAAGTTGCCGCCTGTATGAAACACTTTCTAGGATACGGAGTTCCTATCAGCGGTAAAGACCGTACTCCGGCTTACATTCCCATGAATGCCCTCTTGGAATATCATGTTCCTGCGTTCAAGGCCGCTATCGATGCAGGCGTACACACAGTCATGCTTAATTCGGGTATCATCAACGGCGAACCGGTCCATGCAAGTTACGATCTTATGACAAAACTGCTGCGCGAAGACTTAGGTTTCGACGGAATGATCGTTACCGACTGGGAAGATATCAACAAACTTTATTCACGCGATAAGATGGTTCCTTCTATAAAAGAAGCCATAAAAGCAGGTATCAATGCAGGAATAGATATGTCGATGATACCTATCAATTATAAAGAGTTTTGCAACCTGCTGACTGAACTGGTTAACGAAGGACAAGTACCTATGTCGCGCATCGACGATGCCGCCAGAAGGGTAATCGCCCTCAAATTAAAACTGAATTTGTTTGATGTGCCTAATACCTATGCCAGGGACTATCCGGAGTTTCATTCAGACGCTTTCAAAAAAGCATCTTATGATGCAGCTGCCGAAAGTATGACTCTTCTGAAAAACAAAAACAACATCCTGCCTTTACAAAAAGGCGCAAAGATATTAGTTACAGGTCCGAATGCAGTGAGCAAAAGATCATTGAACGGAGGCTGGACTTTCTCATGGCAAGGCGAAAAGATAGATGAATTTGCAGCTGATTATCACAATTTACTGGAAGCCATACAACTTAAATACGGCAAAGAAAATGTAAGTTACGTCCCGGGCGTAAGTTACACCAATGCCACGGAATATGCTACGGAACACAAAGACCGTTTTGAAGAAGCTGTTGCAGCTGCTCAGAATGTAGATTATGTTATCCTTTGCCTGGGAGAAAATTCGTATTGTGAAAAACCGGGAGACCTGGACGACCTTTATCTCAACGACCTGCAGACCGAACTAGCTCAGCAGATAATCAAAACCGGGAAAAAAGTGATCCTGGTACTGAGCGAAGGACGTCCCCGCGTCATATCCAAATTCTCCGGCAAAGTTGATGCAATCGTACAGACTTATCTGCCCGGACTATTCGGTGCGGATGCTTTAGCGGATGTATTGGCGGGAGATGTAAATCCTTCCGGAAAATTGCCTTATACTTACCCTGCCTACCCTAACTCACTGATACCTTACTATCATAAACATGCCGAGGAGCAGGTAAGAAGTGAGGGTGCTTATAATTACGAAGGAGACTATAATTTCGAATATCCTTTCGGTTACGGTATAAGCTATACGACATTTGCTTATGCCAATGCCCGGATAAATAAACCGCAATTGGCTTTAGGTTCTAATGAAGAAATTACCATTTCCGTTGATATAACCAATACAGGAAACAGGGCTGGGAAAGAAACTATACAGCTTTATTCATCCGACTTATATGCATCTCTGGTTCCCGATGTAAAAAGATTAAGGCGTTTCGAGAAAATAGAACTTAATCCGGGAGAAACTAAAACAGTCACTTTCCGGTTAACATTGAACGATCTTTCTTTCATTAACCTGAAAAATGAAAGGGTGGTCGAACCCGGCGATTTCGAATTGCAGATAGGCTCTTCTTCGGCAGATATACATGCAAAGATTCCTTTCAAGGCCATTTAATAAAGCCGGACGCAGATCTGTCAAAAGTGAATTATTTTGTCATCCTGACCAGCGGGAAGGATCTCTTTTGATACTAGAGATGCTTCACTATCGCTCAGCATAACAAAAGGTAAACAACACTTATGTTCAATTTTACTTTTGACATATCTGTGTTTTTTATACGATGTTCTGAAATACCTTGTATAAAAACTTATATGATAGAATACAATTTTACCAAAATACTTTAAATTTGTATTTCATAACTAAACTAAAAACCATGAAATTAACCAGATTATTTCCTTTACTGATTCTCTCTATCCTATTGATTGCATGTAACGATGATGATAATAATGAGACCGAACTTCAACCTCTTACTTTCGAAAAAGAATCCTACGAAGTCCTATCGGAGATTGACAATTACATAACTATCCGTTCCGGTAATCAGCATTATACCATAACTGTTGAGGATAAAGATATATTGGATGCTAACCCCATGATTTTTGAGGGATCCCCGAGTCCCGGGCAAATAGTCGTAAAGGGGAAGAAGAAAGGTCAGACTACCATAACGGTTAAGGATAACATGACATCGGATGAGGTAAAGTTAAAAATTAAAGTTACCGATTTCTATATAATGAACAGAGTACTCAAAAGCAACCATGATCTATTCGCTGATGATCAACTACTTTTCCTTATTAAGAATGAAAAGAAAGACTTTTACATTTATTCGGTTAATAATACGCAGGATAAATTTTCTTTATCTACAAAAGGAAATTATGAATTTTTACTTGAAGACCAGATTCCTTATCTCCGCTTAAGTTATGAAGATGCAGGAAAAGAAAATAAGACGTATAAATTCGATATAAAATCTTCGGATGAAGGTGCTTTATCGCTATACAACAATTATTTCGAACTCGGCTGGTATTCCCAACGGAACACCTCACCGGTTCAATACCTGCTGAAACTAAAAAACCAGGATACAGAAGTATCTCTAGTGATAAGTTTTTCTGCTTTTATGCCGGAAGGAGTACTTGAATAGAAAATATAACAAATTAATCACTTAAAATACCGAATATGAAGAATACAAAAAAATTATTTCTTCTTTGTTTAACGGTAGTTCTTTCAGGGCTATCCGGAATATCTTTTGCACAAAAACAGTTTACACTTACTTCACCTGATGGTAAATTGAGTACCCAGGTATCAGTCGGTGATGTTATCGAGTACTCTGTTTCCCACAACGGCGACCTGATGCTGGATAAATCACCCTTATCCATGACACTCGAAGGCGGTAAATCCTTCGGGTTAAAATCAAGACTTTCAGGCTCATCCACGAAATCGATAAACCAGACAATCGATGCACCTGTATACAAACGCAAAACGATCCCTGACCATTACAATGAACTTACACTCAGATTCAAAGATGGATTTAACCTGATATTCAGGGCATATAACGATGGAATAGCCTACCGCTTCATTTCCACACTAAAGAATCCTTTCAAGGTTCTCAATGAACAGGCTGTATATAACTTTCCGTCCGATCAGAAAGCTTATATACCTTACGTACAATTGAAACGGGAATCTCTGGAATCCCAGATGTTTACTTCATTCGAAAATACATACCAATATATTAATCTTTCCCAATGGGATAAAGAAAGGCTTGCATTCTCTCCCTTAGTGGTAGAAGGTGTTAATGGTAAAAAAGTTTGCATTGCTGAATCGGATCTGATCGATTATCCGGGAATGTTTCTGTATAACGGGAACGGTTCGAAGAGTATTAAAGGGATGTTTGCCCGCTATCCGAAAGATATAAAACAAGGCGGACACAATATGCTCCAGGGACTCGTTCAGACACGCGAAGAATATATCGCCAGTTATGACAAAGGCGCAGTTGAATTTCCGTGGCGTGCGGTAATTGTTTCGGAATACGATCACCAGTTGGCTGATAGCGACATGGTTTATAAATTGGCTACACCGGCTAACAAAGCTATAGATTATTCATGGGTAAAGCCCGGAAAAGTAGCATGGGAATGGTGGAATGCATGGAACCTCTACGATGTTGATTTTAAAACAGGCATCAACAACGATACTTACAAATATTATATAGATTTTGCTTCTGAACATGGCATTGAATATGTAATTCTCGACGAGGGCTGGTCTGTTAACCTGAAAGCAGATTTATACCAGGTGATTCCGGAAATCAATCTGAAAGAACTTGTTGAATACGGAAAAAGCAAAAATGTAGGATTAATACTTTGGGCAGGATATTATGCTCTCAATAAAGACATTGAAGGTCTTTGCAAGCATTATTCTGAAATGGGTATCAAAGGCTTCAAGGTAGACTTTATGGATAGGGACGATCAACCGATGGTTAATTTCCATTACCGTGCAGCTGAGATTGCGGCCAGATATAATATTCTTATGGACTATCATGGTACTTACAAGCCTACCGGTCTTCAACGTACTTTCCCGAATGTAATCAATTTTGAAGGAGTTCACGGACTAGAGCAGATGAAATGGGCAGATGCATCCGTAGATCAGGTGGCTTACGATGTAACATTCCCTTTTATCCGTATGGTTGCAGGTCCTGTCGATTATACGCAGGGAGCCATGCGTAATGCAACAAAAGGCAATTACCGCCCTATCAATAGTGAGGCAATGAGCCAGGGAACACGCTGCCGCCAGCTGGCTGAATATGTGGTTTTTGAATCTCCTTTAAATATGCTGTGTGATAATCCATCCAATTATATGCATGAAGCCGAATGCACAGAATTCATAGCTGATATACCTACTGTATGGGACAATACTGTTGCATTGAACGGTAAGATCGGTGAATACATAGCCATAGCCCGTGAGAAAAACGGAGTATGGTACGTAGGCTCTATGACAAACTGGGATGCAAGGACAATCGAACTCGACCTTTCTTTTCTGGGTAATGGGAACTATCAGGCAGAAATATTTAAAGACGGTGTAAATGCAGACAAGGCCGCACGCGATTATAAAAAGGAAGTAATAGACATTCCTTCAAACAAGAAATTGACTGCATCAATGGCTCCGGGAGGAGGTTTTGCAATGAAAATTTCAAAGAAATAATTTATTATAAGTTATCTTCAAAATAAAACGGGTTCTTCATTAATGAAGAACCCGTTTGCTATTTATTTGTTTGATGATTACCTCACATTGGCAATACTTATAATATCGGAGAATACCCCGGCTGCCGTAACATCGGCTCCTGCGCCGTATCCCTTTATTATCATTGGAAATTCATTGTACCTCTCGGTAGTTATCTGGATAATATTATTGCTTCCTTCCAGTTCATAAAAAGGATGGCAAATATCTACCTCGCTCAGGCCGACTTCACACTTTCCATTCTCGTATTTGGCTACAAATCTCAGATGCCTACCTTCCTCTTCCAGTTTTTTACGTCTTTCTTCAAACTCTTTATCAACTTCGCTTAAGGTCGACCAGAATTCATCTACCGAACCATCGAAGTATTTCTGGGGTATAAAATGATTGATCTTTACATCTTTCTGTTCTACTTTATATCCTGCTTCGCGCGTCAGAATAATCAGTTTACGTATCACATCCATACCGCATAAATCGACCCGGGGATCAGGTTCTGAAAAACCGGCTTCCTTTGCCATCTTTACAGCTTTACTGAAAGGAATATCTTCACTGATCGTATTGAAAATAAAATTGAGTGTCCCCGAAAGGACAGCCTCGATTTTCACAACTTTATCTCCCGAATTAGTCAGTGAGTTCATCGTATTAATGATAGGAAGCCCTGCACCTACATTTGTTTCGAAAAGGAATTTCACATCCCTTTCCCTTGCAATATTCTTAAGGTTCAGATAATTATCGTAAGCTGAGGATGCAGCTATCTTATTTGCAGTAACTACCGAAACGTTATTGGCCAAAAGCTTTTCGTAGATAGAAGCGATGGCTTCGCTGGCTGTACAGTCTACAAATATGGCATTGAAAATATTCATGTCCAGTATTTTATCCTGCAATATGCCGGGAGAGCTTGCCATGCCTTGTTCATCGAGTAGTTTCTTATATTTCTCAAGTTCTATTCCTTCCCTGCAGAACACAGCTTTACGGCTATTAGCTATACCAACCACATTCAATTTAAGGGAATATTGCTCCATTAGTTTGGGACGTTGTTTTTTTATCTGCTCTATCAGGTTACCTCCAATAATACCTGTACCTGCTATAAATAAGTTGAGCACTTTATAATCCCATAGAAAGAACGAATCATGTATAGAGTTAAGCGCCTTGCGCAGATGCTTGTTTTTAATGACGAAAGAAATATTTACCTCGGATGCTCCCTGCGCACAGGCAATAACACTGATACCGCTTTTACCCAGTGTCTGGAAAAGCCTGCCCGCGATACCCGGTGTATATTTCATATTCTCTCCTACAATAGCAACAGTAGCCAGGTCACGTTCCAATAATACCCGGTTGATACTTCCCAACGCTATTTCCTGGGCGAATTCAGTTTCCAGTACTTCTACCGCTTCCCGGGCATCTGCCGAACGGATTCCTATCGAGGTACTGTTTTCAGAAGAAGCCTGAGAAACAAGAAACACACTAATGCCCCTGTCGGCCAACGCACGGAAGATACGGAAGTTGACTCCGATGACCCCTACCATCCCCAATCCTTGTATGGTCAGCAGGCAGGTGTCTGCAATCGAAGAAATTCCTTTTATCAGTGCCCGCTTATTACGAACGCCGCCGTCGTGCGAGATATAGGTTCCAGGAAGTTCTGGCTTGAAGGTATTCTTTATCCGTATAGGAATGTTTTTGTGGTAAACCGGAAAGATAGTCGGCGGATATATTATTTTAGCTCCGAAGTTGCATAACTCGGTAGCTTCGGTAAAAGTAAGGTTCTCTATTACATACGCTCCTGTAATGACCTTCGGATCTGCAGACATAAAGCCGTCCACATCTGTCCATATCTCGAGGACATCTGCCTCGAGAGCAGATGCAAATATAGCTGCGGTATAATCCGAACCGCCTCTTCCCAGATTGGTAACTTCTCCGTTCGATTTGGAAACCGATATAAATCCGGCAACTAGAATCCTGCCTGAGGAAGCAGCAAAAGCATTTTTGATTAAGGTCGAGGATAATTCTATATCAGGCGTATGTTTCCCGAAAGCAGTGTTTGTCTTTATCAGGTCTGTAGAATCGAGTAATTCAAAATCATCCAGGACATAACTGATTATAAGAGAAGACAGTTTTTCCCCGTAGCTCACAATTTTATCCGAAGTCCGCTGAGATAAATCATTTATAAGGTACACCCCCTTAAAAATATTACTCAATTCATCCATCAGTTCCTTTGTTTTCGAAGTCAGTTCCTCTTTCTTTTCTTTTGCGAATGCTAGTTCCTCGATGATAGAAAGATGAGTTTCGATAATCTCGTTGAAGTTGAGTTCATAATCTTCGTTCCCATATGAAGCGAGCATAGATGTTTCCATCAGTTTGTCGGTTATACCCCCGAACGCTGAAACAACCACAACCAGCGAACCGTTTTCTTTACCGACGATCTCCTTTACTCTCAATATATTTTGTGCAGAACCTACGGATGTTCCGCCAAACTTCATTACTTTCATACGGATACAATATTTATCATTTTGATGCGTCAACGAATCTTACGCAATGTGCAAATATACCGATTAAAATTAATCACAGCAAAACGGAAGTTATAAATCGTATTTTCAGGATATTTGTTAAAGGATGATAGGATACAAAAACAGCCGTCCCCAAAAGGACGGCTGCCAGTATAATCGTTTGATTTCAGAATTACAATATCAGCATAGCATCGCCGTAAGTTCCGAATTTATATTTCTCTTTAACAGCTTCTTCATACAATTCCATCACTTTGTCGTAACCTCCAAACGCGGCTGTCATCATCAGGAGTGTAGATTGAGGCAGATGCAGGTTTGTTACCATAGCATCGGCTATATTGAATTCATAAGGAGGGAAGATAAACTTATTAGTCCATCCTTCATTCGGTTTCAATTGATGGTCGGTGCTTACAACGGTTTCGATTGTACGCATTACCGATGTTCCCACAGCACAGATTTTATTGCCGTTTGCTTTTGCCTTGTTAACTATGGCAGCTGCTTCGGGAGTAATTTCCATCTGCTCCGAGTCCATCTTATGTTTGGTCAGGTCTTCAACATCTATTTCCCGATAGTTTCCTAAGCCGGAATGAAGAGTTATGTAAGCAAAGTCGATGCCTTTGATCTCCATGCGCTTCAGAAGTTCCCGGCTGAAATGGAGTCCTGCGGCAGGAGCTACGACAGCACCTTCATTTTTAGCGAAGATGGTCTGATAGCGTTCCTTGTCTTCGGGTTCTTCGCCTCTTCCCAGATATTTCGGAATCGGAGTTTCTCCCAACGCATACAGTGCAGACCTGAATTCTTCCGGGGGACCGTCATACAAAAACCTCAATGTGCGGCCTCTTGATGTAGTATTGTCGATTACTTCGGCTACCATCGAATCGTCTTCACCGAAATAAAGCTTATTTCCTATTCTGATTTTGCGGGCAGGATCTACCAATACGTCCCACAAATGAAGTTCTTCGTTCAACTCACGTAAAAGAAATACTTCGATCTTTGCTCCGGTTTTTTCTTTATTTCCGTACAAACGGGCAGGAAAAACCTTAGTGTCATTAAATATAAAGACATCCTTATCATTGAAATACTCAAGAATATCTTTGAACAACCGGTGTTCTGTTTTATCTTCTTTGCGATTATACACCAGAAGCCGCGATTCGTCCCTGTTTTTGGCAGGATGTGCAGCGATCAGTTCTGATGGAAAATCAAATTTGAATTGGGATAATTTCATATTATATATTTGTTTTTATTTATTCAATTGCAGCAAGAAAATCATCTATCTGCTCCGCTCTGATACACTTATCCAGAGTAATGTCGCCGACTCTCGTCCGCGTCAGTCCTGTTAGGTGCCCCCCTGAGTCTAATGCTTGTCCTATATCGCGGGCCAATGCCCTTATATAAGTACCTTTACTGCAAACCACCCGTATCCGGAGGGAAGTCTCTGCAAATTCAAGCAGTTCGATTTCATCTATCACCAGCACCTTAGGCTTCAGCTCTACATCTTCGCCGTTACGTGCCAGATTGTAAGCTCTTTCACCATTGATCTTACAAGCTGAGTAAGCCGGGGGTATCTGCTCTATACTGCCTACAAAGCTTTTCAACTTTTCCTCAACCAGCTCCCTTGTGATATGTCCGGTAGGATATGTTGCATCTATCTCCGTTTCCAGATCATAAGAAGGTGTTGTAGCACCCAGGGCTATTTCAGCAATGTATTCTTTAGTCTGGTACTGAAAACTTTCTATCAGTTTGGTCTTTTTTCCGGTACAGATTATCATTACACCTGTGGCTAAAGGATCTAATGTTCCGGCATGACCTACTTTAAGTTTTTTAATCTTCAGCTTATTACATATCTTAGCCCGCAATTTCCGTACCAAACTAAATGATGTCCAGTTTAATGGCTTATCTATAAATAGTATCTCTCCCGAAATGAAATCCATGCAATTTTATTTGGTAAGAGAATATATAATTGCAATAAAACCAACCACTGCACAATAATAAGCAAAATAGATAAGTTTGCCTTTCTTGACAATATTAATCATCCATTTACAAGCCAGGCATCCGGCGATATAAGCGGCCAGAAATCCCGATATCAAAGAGATCGTCGGCAGGTCGGAACCGGTATTGGTAAAATCGCCTTTTATCAGATCCAGAAAAGCCTCGCCCAAAATAGGGATGATGACCATCAGAAACGAAAATTTAGCGACTGTCTCTTTCTTATTCCCTAACAACAATCCTGTTGCTATGGTTGTTCCCGAACGGGACAATCCCGGCAAGACTGCCAGAGCCTGCGAAACTCCAATGATAAAGGCATCTTTGAAAGACAGGTTTTCTTTCTGGCGTGGTTTCGCATAATAAGAAAAGGATAATAACAAAGCTGTAAGCAAAAGCATGCATCCCACCATAAGCAATCCGTTGCCAAAAAAACCTTCTACATAATCCTTGAAGAAAAGTCCTACTATCATTATAGGGATTAACGAGATACCGATTTTAAGCAAATAAAGGGTTTCTTCATTCAGCTTGAATTTAAACAGACCTTTCAATAAATTGAAAATATCTTTGTGCAATATCGTTATCGTGCTAAGAACGGTTGCCGCATGTACCGCAATGGTAAATGTAAGATTTTCTTCTCCTGCTACTCCCAGTATTTCACTTCCTATCTCGAGATGGCCGCTGCTGCTCACAGGCAGGAATTCTGTCAATCCCTGGACTATTCCAAGGATGATGGCTTCAATAATGCTCATATATCCCTTAAATTATGTAATCAGTTTTTAGCTTCTTCTTTCGACTTTTTATCCGGATAAAGGATGCCCACAATCATCAGAAGAAATCCGAAGAAGCAAGTCATGGGGGCTATTACTATACGGCGCGTACTGAATATATCGGGTTCAAAACCTCCTTCGATAGTAGTGGCGGGCCCTGTCATCAGTATGAAACCCAGTATAATAATTGCAACCGAAACGGCACAAATAATATAATTCGTTTTTCCGAGGGCAAAATCTATTTTATTCATAATTCTATATATAATATAAATTATTCGTTTCCATTTTAAGATACCTGTTTACGGCAAAGCGTGTCGCTATATATGTAAGCAGTATCCCCAAAACAAGCACTAACCCATACAGAGCCAGTAAATTCTGGGTGCTGATAATAAGTAATATTTCAGGGAATTCCTTTGACAAAGCATAAATAAGTACGGTTATTCCGAT
>DQAM01000470.1 GCA_003523545.1 Dysgonomonas sp. | reverse complement strand
ATGCGTTTTCACAAGCCGCTATCAGGTCTTCTTTCTTCTGGCTTTCAACGGCTTCGACATAGGTCAATTGGCTACAACCTAAGATCGCTACGAAGACTTCCACCTCCTTGGTAATCCCATCTGAGAGTTTTAGGCTAAGTTTATCGCCTGTATAATCTATAAACATCTTATCTCCGGCTTTATGTTGCTGGCGCATAATCGGATGCGACAGACGGATATAGCGCTGTATGGCTACCCGAAACGATGTCATTGAGTAGCCATCCGGATACTCCTTGATATATTCTTTACACAATTGTTCGCTGGTAACGCCACGCTTCTTTAACTTCTTGCAAATATCCGGAAGCAACTTCTCTAATTGCTGGTGGCGAAGACTACCCGGGGAATCTTCTTTGGGCGCAGAAAATAACTCGCACAACTCGGCGTCATCCTTCTTTATTAACTCTTCATAACTCAGATTTAATGTATTATATATGCGGATATACTTCTTGACTGTATTGCGAGAAGTAATAGTCATTGCACTGATGGCTCTGACGCCTGTACCTGTACAATACAGGCGCAATATGCTTCTTAATTTACTCATTGTAATCGGTGTGTTGGCCATAAATAATCTGATTTTGGTTTTTAACACAAACTAACCAAAATCTTTAGCCTTCCAAACCTTCCCGGTTACAACTTTTTAGGCGGGTCAGTTTAAATCGTTTTTATAGGGTCAATTTAAACTGTTTTGGGTGGGTCAGTTTGAACCGTTTTTAACGGATCAATTTCCTCTGTTTTCAAGGGGTCTTTTTTATCGTTTTTTCCACTCAGTTTCCTTTCTGTTTTTAGATAAGTCTCGAAATTTTTAATCGTATAATTATCCAAGTCTTTCATCGGTATGTCCTGAACATTTTGAATGTCCGGTTTCTGCTTGGACTTCTTTTTGTTTTTTTCTTCCCCTACTTTTGTCTGAAACATTTCTTTCAGATATAGGAGGCATAATTTATACCTGCCAACGGTTATTTTGGCGTAATCTTTATCAATCAGTAACTCCATCCTGTCGATCTCGGCTTGAAATACTTCGAATAACATTTTACAGTTATTGGCTTTACTTTTCTTCCCATCGAACCTGTCTTTTATTTCGTGCAAGGTAAGGGGCAGATTATCGTCTTCAATATCCCGTTCTATCTGGTAAATTCTCGTACGGATAGATTCGAGATATTTGTTGATCTCGGCTGATATGGGGTCTTTGCCGATTGCTTTTTCTTTTGCCTGACTCCAGTTCTTCGGGATAATGCGCCTTTTGAGTTGGATTTCGACTCTTTTGCCTGTTAAGGTCAAACGCATAATGATGGGTGTTTCTCCTGTTTTTAGCAGTTTGTTTGGTTTAATTAAAAACAAAATACTGAATGTTTGCTTTTTCATTCTTACTTCCTTTCTTGTTATAAGTTCAACATAATCGAACGAACTAAGAATAGGTGAAAAACAGTGAATTAGGTTGAAAAAGGGGGAGATTTTGGGAGTAAAAAAAATCTCCCCCGATTTAGCCCCCTTTAGTATTCATCAAAAGGTATCATTCTGTGGGGAAGAAAAAAAATAAACCCCTGAAAATCAATCGAAATTCAGGGGTTTTCATCGTTTTACGTTCTTTAAAAGTGGTGCCACCAGAAATCGAAAGTTTTAGTAACACCTTATATTTTAAGTATTTATAAAGTCAAAATAAAAAAGTACAATGAAAAACACACTAAGCTGTTTCTTCAATATGAAGCACTCTGCTTCATTAGTTCGGTTACTGCAAAGATTTAAATAAAATATTATTATTTAAATGTTATATTTACCAATTAATTTATCTTTGTAACATGAAAATATTTTTTCTGAGAAAATGTGAATAGGTTAGATCAATTATATAAGCAACTCGGCTTTAGCAAATCGAATGGATTGTTTTACTTGGCTGAATACAATTCATGGATTCACAATTTCCCATATAGAATAAGTCGACTAATAAAAGAGGTTATAAAACCTGTTTCATTTTTTTGTATTTTCAGTGATGTAAAAACAGAAGATGACCATCCAACCCCATTTAATAAATCATTTTTTTTTCTTTGACAATCCGACAGAGCAAGAAGAACAAGATATTCATAAACATGTGATTAACTTTAGTCTTGCACAATTAGTATTCATAAATAGAGACAACTCATTAGATTTATTTCACGGTAATAATTTCGAAAATTCTCATCTTAATTATTTGGTAAAAAATGGAACAATAAGAGATTTTGACGATTATTCTTTTGTAAATCAACTAAATGGGAAAGTCTATAAAAAGTTAGGAGTAAAAAATAAGTCTATTGATACATTTTTGTTGAATAATATTATTGATGCAAGACGTATTTTAGTTGCTAAAGATGGTTTAAATCTATTACCTAAAGCTGCTAATAGGTTAATAGGAAGACTCCTTTTTATTAGTTATTTGATAGATCGAGATGTCAAGTTCAGTGACCAAGAGGTTATCAAAGGGATCACAAAGGAAGAGCGGAAAAAAGCTTTTAGAAGTATAATATCAAATAAGGATCTCATATACAAGTTCTTTTCATATTTGACAGATAAACATAATGGAGAGATATTTCCACTTATAGAAAAAGATAGTAGTGATAATACCATTTATAATGAATATGAGATAGTCAACGAGTCTCATCTTAATATATTAAGCCATTTATTCAATTGTGCTTCATTCTTCCAGAATGGAGAAAAATATGCTAATTATGTTGTTCAAAGATCTTTATTTGATTTATATGATTTTGAGGTAATTCCAGTAGAGCTAATAA
>DQAM01000074.1:3363-5124 GCA_003523545.1 Dysgonomonas sp. | reverse complement strand
TGCTCGAAAAAGAAAAGCTCTGGCTGAATGAAGGTACTATGTATGGTGAAGCAGGCGAAGGCTTTATCCGCATCAATATTGCTACCCAGCGGGAAAGACTGATAGAAGGCCTTGAAAAGATGAGAAAAGTATACGGGACATGAAACAATCAGCAGGAATGGGGAGCCGAAAGATAAACATCATCCTTGCTTACTTTCTGATATACGTAGTCTGGGGTTCCACCTATTATTTTATAGGTGTGGCTTTAAAAGGACTACCACCGTTCCTGCTGGGAGCTTTCCGTTTCACCACTGCCGGATTGATATTATTGTTGTGGTGCTGGTATCGGGGCGAACGTATATTTACTAAAGACCTGATTTAAAAATCGGCTATCAGCGGTATCGTACTACTATTTATTGATATGGCTGTGGTGATGTTGGCGCAAAAATATGTAAGCAGCAGCCTTGTTGCGATTATAGCCAGTTCTACGGCTATCTGGATTATGGCTTTGGATGCTCCCATGTGGAAAAAGAACTTCCGAAGTCCGGCCGTAATAATCGGGATTATTATTGGTTTCCTGGGTGTAATGATGCTGTATGTAGAACAATTCCGATACGATAATCAACCCGGCGAGCACCGCGAATATGGTGTATTACTTCTTGTCATCGGATGTATATCCTGGGCACTGGGTACACTGTATGCCAAATATCGCTCGTCAGGAGCAGAAGAAGTGAACGCTTTTGCAGGTTCGGCATGGCAGATGCTGTTTGCAAGTACTGCCTTCTGGGCTTGTGCTGCCGTAAACGGCGATGTGTTAAAGACAGACCTGCATACTGTTCCCGCAGCTTCGTGGATGTCTCTGGCTTATCTGATTATATGTGGTTCGATACTGGCTTATTCTGCGTATGTATGGTTGCTGAAAGTGCGTCCTGCTACCGAAGTTGCTACACATGCTTACGTTAATCCATTTGTTGCTGTTTTTCTGGGAATGACACTCGGCAGAGAAAATGTAACCTGGATTCAAATAGCAGGACTGATTATAATTCTGCTTAGTGTGATGCTGGTTAGTCGTAAAAAGAAAAATTAGTATATAGTTATAGAAATCCTTTCGGAAAGTATTCAGATACAGTGGTTTTTGATTTAATAGTGACAATCTTATAATAGATAAGCACTTTTAAATGAGAATTCAATAAAAGTGCTTATTCTCATTTTATTGACTATCTGATTTTTTTGACTTTATTTCATTTACATTTATTTTTTCCATAGAAGTTTTGTTCCGTTTGTAATGTTGCTCGGCTCTTTTTTTTGTTTTGTCGATTTCTTTCTGGATTTTTTCCTGCTTGTTCATAATTTTATCAGTTAGTATGAGTTTACGTTATTCTATTCGTAAACAAAATGACAGAAGAGAAGGTTTAATTGGAATTCATGTTTAACTTTTACCATATGTTATTAGTTTTCTGTCTGTAAATCTTCCTGTTTTTTTGAATAAAATCCTACTTTTGCTTGAAATTAAATTTAATGTAAGAAATATTGAGAAAAATTATTCTTATAACAGGCGGACAGCGTTCGGGCAAAAGCAGGTTCGCACAGGAAATGGCTTTGTCCTTGTCTGCTAATCCGGTTTATCTGGCGACATCCCGTGTCTGGGATGAAGAACACCGTAAACGTATCGAACGGCATAAGGCGGAAAGAGGAACCGAATGGACAAATATCGAGGAAGAAAAACAATTGAGCAGACATGATTTATCGGGAAGAGTAATATTAATTGACTGCGTGACTTTA